>JAAXXJ010000163.1 GCA_013334545.1 Nitrospirota bacterium
GGCGGACGCGTAATACCCGTGGCAGCGCATGTAATGGACATAGCGGTCGAGCTCCTGTTTCACTTGCTCCTTCATGCGGGCGACCTCCTCGGCTCCCTTGAAGTTCCCGGCATCCACGACTCCCACCTGGATGAACACGAAGTTCTTGAAGGTCCCGCCGAACAGCCGGATCACGCTGAACAGCGTGTGCAGCCCCAGGCCGTTGAACCCGTTCACCAGCAGGACCGCGGTCTTGTCCTGCGGATCGTACTTGACGCTTCGCTCCTGTTCCAGCCGTGTCTTTTCCGGGTTGATGGGGCACGTAGACTCCGCCACGGTGACCAGCTCGTCCAGCCGGTGCAGCATGTTGAAGGTGTTCTTGTAGTGCCGCTGCGACAAAAGGGCCATCCCGACTAGGCTTCCGGTCAGCAGCACCGTGATCCATCCGCCGTCATGGAACTTGAGCACTGTGACCGACAGGAGGATGAAGAACGTGAGCGTCATGCCTACGCCATTAATGAAGAGCTTTTTCTTCCAGTGTTCTTCTCCGCGCACCTGCCACCAGTGGCGCACCATGCCGAGCTGTGACAGAAAGAAGGTGATGAACACATTGATGCTGTACAGGACGACCAGGTATTTCACCGAACCGCCTGTCAGGACCATGGTCACGAGCGCCGCCCCGCCCATGAGCAGGATGCCCTTCTGCGCCACCAACCGGTCGGAGAGCATGGCGAACTTGGTCGGAAACCAGCGGTCGAGCGCCATGTTCGACAGCACGCGCGGCCCGTCGAGGAAACCCGTCTGCGCCGCGACGAACAGAAGAACGGCCTCGGAAAGGAGCGTGATGAAGACGAAAACGACACCGGACCGGCCCCAGTCGTTGGTCATCCGGTCGAACAGCACGGCATTCAGGGTCTTCCCCTCGACCGGCGAAACCTTGTACAGGACATAGGCGACCATCAGCCCCATCACGACCACCGCAAGCGAGATCGCCATGTAGCGCATCGTTCGCTTGCCCGTTCTGACCTTCGGCTCCCGCAGGATGGGCAGGCCGTTGCTCACCGCCTCGATCCCGGTGTAGGTACCAGCCCCCATGCTGTACGCCCGCAGCAGCAGGAAGACCATGCCCCCGAGGCCGAGCTCCGCCTGTGTCTTCGCCATGTCGGTCCGGGTCGCGCTTATGACCTCACCGAGGTTCCCGGCATTGGCGACGATACCGTAGCCGATGATGAAGGCATGGGTGATGACGAAAGTGAGGAACACGGGCACCAGGGGCAGGACGGCCTCCTTGACCCCGCGCATGTTCATGACCGTGAGCCCCAGCACGCCGAACATCGCGAAAGAGAGCTTGTAGGGCAGCCATGCCGCCGGCAGGAAACTGAACAGCGCGTCCGCCCCGCTCGCCACGGAGATCGTGATGGTGAGCACATAGTCGATCAGGAGCGCGCAACCGGACACCATGCCCGCCGCAGGGGAGAGCAGCTTGCTCGCAACGAGATAGCCGCCACCGCCCGTGGGAAATAGCTCGATGATTTGTGAGTAACTGGCGGCGATGACGAATATCGTGGCCGCTGTCATGAGTGCGATGAAAACGCTCAGGTGCGTATGGCCCTGCAGAGCGATGAACGCCTCTTCGGGGCCGTAGCAGGAGGACGACAACCCGTCTGCACCCAGGCCGATCCAGGCGAAGAACGCGATCAGCGAGAGCTTGTGGAAGATCGAGGTATCGTGGATGTCATGCTTCCCCCCGAGGACTGCCTTCTTCAGCCGCTTCCCCAGGGACCGCTGATCAGGTTCCATGTCCGATTCTCCTTACTCCTCGTCCGCATTGAGACGGTAGCCGATGCCCGGCTCGTTCAGCAGGAACCGCGGCCGTGCCGGGTCCGCCTCCAGTTTATGGCGAAGCTGCGTCATGTAGACCCGGAGGTACTGCACTTCGCTCACCTGGCCGGGGCCCCAGACCTCCAGCAAGAGCTGGCGGTGGGTCACGACCTTTCCGGCGTGCCGGATCAATGCCGTAAGCAGCTTGTATTCGATGGGCGTCAGGTGGATCTCGCTGTCGCGAACGAAGACCCGGCGCGCTGCAAGGTCCACACGCAGGTCTGCTTGCGCAAATACCGGTTCGTTCTGACCGGACCGCAGCCGGAGAGCATGGCGCAGAGCAACGCGGACCCGGGCCATCAGTTCTCCGGCACTGAATGGCTTCGTCAGATAGTCATCTGCCCCGGCATCAAGGGCCTTGACCTTGTCCTGCTCCTGTTCCCGCGCCGATATGACGATGATCGGCGTCTGGGTCCATTCCCGGAGCCTCTCGGTCACTTCAAGTCCGTCGAGGTCGGGCAGGCCGAGGTCGAGCAGGATCACGTCGGGATTTCGCATCGACGCCTGCATCAGTCCTTCCTGCGCCGTGCCTGCCTCTACGAACCGGTACCCATGGCTCTCCAGCGTTATCCGGAGGAATCGGCGCATCTGCGGCTCGTCTTCGATCAGCAATATGAGTTCTTTTTCTTCGGTCATAAGAATGGTCCCAAACCGACTAATCGGCCTGCTTCTCTTCCTTCTTCGTCGCAGGCGGCAGTCCGGCGGACGATAGCGTGAACCGGACTACCGCTCCACCGCCCTCGCGGTTCTCCGCCCATATTTTACCGCCGTGGGCGTTAATGATCGTACGACAAATGGCCAGGCCGAGACCGACGCCGCCCGTCGTGCTCCGGCCGCGGACGAACTTGTCGAAAATGTGCTCTTCCTCGCCCGGAGGAATGCCGGGGCCCCTGTCGGCAAGTGCAACGGTCACCGTATAAAAATCCTCAGATGCCGAGAGTTCCAGCGGCGTTCCTTTGGGAGTGTACTTGATGGCATTGTCGAACAGGTTCATCAATACTTGCTCGAGGAGCAGGCCGTCGAAGGGGATGAGCGGCAGGCTCCCAGGAAGCTTCACGGTCACCGGGTGGTCGTTCAGACGATCGCCCAAGCGGTTGAGAACGACCCCTACGATCTCCTCCAGGGGCTGCCATTCCTTATTGACGGTGATGGCTCCTGACTCCAGCCGCGTCATGTCAAGCACGTTCTTGATGATCCGGTTGAGGTGGTCCGCTTCCTCCTGGATGGTCTGTACCAGCTCCAGCCTGCTGTCGGTGTCGATCAGGACATCCCGCTGTAGCAGGGTCGACGCCGCCCCGGTGATAGCCGACAACGGCGTCCGAAGGTCGTGGGAAATGGAGCTGAGCAGCGTGTTCCGCAGACTTTCGGTCTCCGCCTTCAGGAGCGCGCGCTGCGCCGCCGCTCCGAGGAACGAGCGTTCCAGTGCGATGGCGGTCTGGTTGGCGAACGCTTCCAGATAATGAAACTGTTCAGGATCGACATCCCGCTTGCTCAGCGGCTGGATGCCGATCACACCGACGATGCCGGCGGACGAGATGAGTGGTAGATACAGGGCCTTGGCCCCCGGTAGCGTGTCGGTGCCCATGCCCGCCGGCTGACGGTGTTCATAGACCCATTGCGCTACGCTCAACTCCTGCTGGTCCGGAGCATATGCCGCGGCCCCCTTCGATCTCGGTGCAAGCCGTCCTTCGTCCTCGGGCAGGAGAACTGCCACGAGGCTTTCAAAGACCTCGCTGATGTGCTTCGCGGCGATCCCGCTCAGCCGCTCCGATCCGCGCTCGCGTACGAGGTCCCGGCTCAGGTTGTAGAGCGCCGCGGTCCTGCGCTCCCGCAGGCGCGCTGCCTCCGCCTGCTGTCGTACGCGTAGGGTGAGCCGGCTGATGACGAAAGAAACGATGAACATGACAATAAACGTCACAACATATCTCACATCGGTAACCGCGAACGTGTGGTAGGGAGGAACAAAAAAGAAATCGAACGCAGCGACGCTCAGGACCGTCGCAAATAGGGAGGGCCACCTGCTCGTCCTACTTGCCGTGAACATCACGCCCAGAACATAGACCATCGCCAGGTCCACCCGCTCGACATATGGGAACATGAGGCGCGCGATGACCGTGCAGGCCGTGACGGTCAGGATGCTCCATGCCCACTCCCGGTTGCGCCACGTTCGCGGCCGCTTTCGCCGCTCGGGATGCCGGTGCGGCTCCATCGCATCGCCGCTTATGACGTAGACATCGATGTCTCCGCTTGCGCGCACGATCTCGTCGAGCGGTGAGCCGAAGAGCTTGTCCTTCCAGCGGGCATGCGTCGGTTTGCCGACGATGATCCGCGTCACGTTCCGCTTGCGTGCATAGGCGATGACCTCCTCGCTCAGACGCTGACCGGAGAGCGTGACGCTCTCCGCGCCCAAGCTCTCGGCTAGCCGCAGGTGATCCGCCAGCTGCTTGATATCGCTTTCCGAAGGCCGGACCTTTGAAGGGGCTTCGACATGCACAGCGATCCATTCAGCGCGCAATCCTGCAGCCAGCCTCCGCGCCGCGTGAATCAGACGGACCGAACGGGGATTGTGTCCCACACAGACCAGGATCCGCTCTCCTGCGGGCCAGATATCCTTGATCCCCTTGTCCTGGCGGTAGGTCTGCATCTGTTCGTCAACGCGTTCAGCCGTGCGGCGCAAGGCGAGCTCGCGGAGGGCGATCAGATTCCCTTTCCGGAAGAAATTCTCGATGGCTGCGGCCGCCTGATCCGGCATGTATACTTTGCCCTCTTTCAGCCGCTGGATCAGGTCGTCCGGCGGCAGATCGACGAGCTCGATCTCATCGGCACGTTCGAGCACGAGGTCCGGGACGGTCTCGCGCACATTGATCCCCGTGATCTGGGATACGACATCGTTCAGGCTCTCCAGATGTTGAACGTTCAGGGTCGTGTACACGGAGATGCCGTCGCCAAGCAGCTCGTAGATATCCTGCCACCGCTTCTTGTGACGTGACCCGGGAGCGTTCGTATGGGCAAACTCATCGACGAGCATAATGGTCGGCTGGCGGGCGATAGCCGCGTCGAGATCGAACTCGTAGAGATACTTGCCCCGATACTCGAGGCTGCGCCGTGGCAGCACCTCCAGCCCTCCCAGCAGGGCAAGGGTCTCTTTCCTTCCATGCGTCTCGACCAGACCGACGACGATGTCGATGCCTTCGGCGCGCTTCTGGCGCGCTGCCTCGAGCATCGCATAGGTCTTACCGACCCCCGGTGCGGCACCGAAAAAGACCTTTAGCCGTCCCTCCCGGCCGCGCTCTGTGTCCCGGCGGACCTTGTCCAGAAGCTTATCAGGATCTGGCCGTTGCTCTTCCATGATGATCAGGCCTCATGAACTCCTTTTAATGACAAAATATATTATATTTTCGCATATTCTTCCGAAGGTATGTGAACTTTTTATGATAGAAGCATCAATATAAAAATGCTGTAAAGAAATCATGGAAATACATTAAGAATGTATAAAGGTTGCCGTCTGCAGAAGGATCCGGAATGCCTCTAGAAAAATAAAGTGCCGCAGAGCTGTTCCCTGCCCTGCGGTCAAAAAACATACATCATCGAGACAGACTTCATTTACATCGTTCGCGGGTGGATATGACCAAGCTCGCAGCATCGCCTTTTTTCGCGATATCGCCCGCCATGATCTCGCCTTCGATGACCTCGCCTTTCAGGTAATCATCGCCGACATACGAAAGTACTCTGACCTTGCCGACCACTTTCAATTTCCGGTTGAGACCTTCTCGGAACACGGTGAGCACATCACCGATGTTGATCGCATTCCTGACATCGGCGGTCCCGCTCTGGAACAGGCATACCGCCTCCCCTTTCTCACTGATACCCTCAGCGGCCTTTTCTTCGCGCTGTTCTTCGAGAGGAGGATAGGATACGGCTCGGACGGGCGCGGGGGAGCTCAGGACAAGCAGTAGTAGGATGCAGGCCGCAGTGCGTTCAGATATGTTCATGGCATTCTCCTTTTCTTATTTGAGCTTGTCGAGCGTCAGGTTCAGCTGAAGAACGTTGACGACCGGTTCGCCGATCACACCGAACAGGCGCTCCCCGGTATTCTGCTTGACGGCTTCGCGGATCCTCGCCTCATTGAGCCTCCGGGATTTTGCCACCCGGCTTACCTGGTACTCTGCTGCCGCCGGACTGACGTGGGGATCGAGGCCGCTGCCCGAGGCCGTGACAAGATCGACCGGAATCTTCGCTGTATTGCCCGGGTCCGCGGAGCGCAGTGCATTGATCCGCGAACGTACCGACTTCAGCAGGTCCGGATTGTTCGGCCCCAGGTTCGACCCTGAGGAGGAGCTGCCGTTATAGGGATACGGTGTCGTAGCAGAAGGCCTTCCCCAGAAGTATCGTGGGTCATCGAACTGCTGGCCGATGAGCGCCGAGCCCACGGCCTTGCCGTTCTTCATGATCATGCTGCCGTTCGCCAGATGCTGAAAGAACACCTGCGCGATCCCGGTCACTGCCAGCGGGTACAGAAGGCCGGTCAGTACCGTGAAGAACAGCAGTGACATGAGCGCATTGCGGATCATCGTGAACATGACAACCTCCTGTCGCTTCGGCTGGCAGGCAAATTAGCCTGCAAGCCGGCACGCGAAATGCGTCAGACCACATGCAGCGCCGTTACGAGCATATCGATCAGCTTGATGCCGATGAACGGCACGATCAATCCTCCGACGCCGTAGATAAGCGCGTTATTGCGCAGAACCACCGAGGCCCCGAGGGGACGGTATTTCACTCCCTGGAGCGCCAGAGGGACCAGAAATATGATGATCAAAGCGTTGAAAATCACCGCTGACAAGACCGCACTCTCCGGCGTTGCAAGGCCCATGATATTGAGCGCGCCAAGCG
>JAAXXJ010000164.1 GCA_013334545.1 Nitrospirota bacterium
CGATGATGGTGATCACTTTTGACGGATACAGGTCTGCAGCATGCGCCAGCGGCGCGCCCAGCACCATCAGACAGAAGAGAACGAGCAAGAGCTTTTTCACGGCGATTACCTCCCTGGCAGGTGGAATGTACGTCATCAACGAGGACAGCGTTCACGAACACGTTTAAGCATAGCACGGGGCCGCAGCAGGAGGCAAGTCGAAAACGGCCCTCTTTCTCCGCGCGGACCTCACTTGACGCTGAACGCTTCCTGCGAAGGTGAACACCGCTATGATCGAAAGATGTTCGACAAGAAGGAACCTATTGCCCGAGGTCCGAGCTGATGACATTCGGGTGGATCGGCGGGGACAGCTGTTCGCTCTTCATGCACCGGCCGCAAACTCCGGTCGGACCTGAGGAACTACCTCCTCGCCCCTCCGAGGGCGAGCCCGGAGATGATCCGGTCAAGGAACAACGTGTAGAGGATGGATACGGGAATGCTTGCGATCAGCGCACCCCCCATCAGCGCCCCCCAATAGAACACATCGCCACGCACCAGTTCCGTGGTCATGCCGATGCCGATGGTCTTCTTTGCCGAATCCTGAATGAAGGAAAGCGCGTAGATGTACTCATGCGCAACGAGCGTGAAGGAGAACACGATGACCGTGATGATGCCGGGCACCGATAGGGGGAGAAGGATGCGTGCCATCGCGCCGACCCTGCTGCAGCCGTCGACGAGGGCCTGCTCCTCAATATCCTTTGGGATGGACTTGAAGAAGCTCATCAGGAGCCAGGTGCAGAACGGCACGGTAAAGGTCGGATATACCAGGACCAGTGACCAGAGGGAGTTCTGGAGCCCCAGGAGCGACACGATGCGCGAAAGCGGGATGAAGAGCAGCGTCGGCGGAACGAGATAGGTCAGGAAGATGCCGATGCCCACGCTCTCCCCCCACCTGCCTGCCAGCCGCGCCAGACTGATCGCCGCCGGCACTGCCAGAAGCACCGTGATCACCACGACCGCGGCGCCTACCAGAAAGGTGTTCAGCAGGAACCGCGGGAAGAGCGTCTGATTGAAAAGCAGGTCAAGATGCTCCAGCGTGGGGCTTTCGTTCAGCCAGAAGGGATTGTTCGTCGGGCTAAACAGGTCATGGCTCCGCTTGAACATCGTGATCAGCATGATGTAGAACGGCGCTGCGGAAAAGACCAGGAAAAAGCCCAGACCGATGGCGAAATAGCTTTTTGAGACTATCTTTTTCAGCATAGATTTAGGCTCTCAGGCGTGAAGGAAATGATCGGCTTCGGAAGGTTCCTGATCAGGCCTCTTCCGCTCTTCCCAGCAGTTGTTCCACCTGACCCCCCGTTCCCGAGTCTTCTCCCCTACGTCACTACCGCTTTTTTCGCTATCCGGAGCACCACCGCCGCGACCCCTGCCAGCACGGGAAAGAAGAAGATGGCGACTGCCGCTCCCTGGGCCAGATCGCCGCCCTGGATCCCCTTCAGGAAGGCGAGGCTCGCCAGGACCTGCGTGCTGTTGTCAGGCGGGCCGCCCTTGGTCAGGACCCAGACCACGGTCATGTCCGTGAAGGTGAAGAGCGTGGAGAAGAGGACCGTGACGCTGATCACCGGCAGCAGCAGCGGCAGGATGATGTGGAACAGACGCCGGTAGTAGCCGGCTCCGTCCATCTGGGCAGCTTCGATGACCTCGCGCGGGATCGCGTTCATACCGGCGATCCTGATCATCGTTGCCAGGGGCAGGAGCCTCCATATGTGGACGAGAATGACCGATGCCATGGCGAGGTCGGGCCTTCCGAGCCAGTAGAGATTGCTCATCGGTCCCAGCAGGGCATGGGGCTTGCCGAGCAGACCCCAGGTCCGGAGCAGCCAGTCAATGGGGCTGAACACGGAATCGAGGAACCAGAGGTACCCGATGGTGCCGAGCGCGATCGGCGCGGTCCAGGGCAGCATGATCAGGAAACGGACGAGCCACTTGAACCGGAACTCGCGCGTCAGGAGCTCGGTCAGCATGTTCGAGAGCACGAGCACCAGGGCGATGGACGTGAAGGTGAAGATGCAGGTGTTCAGCAGGGACTTCAGGAACGTGGGGTCACGCAGCACCGCAGCGAAGTTCCCGAAGCCGACCATATGGAACTCGGGGTTCCCCACCGTCACATTGCTGAAGCTGTAGACAAAGGCCATGAGGAACGGGAAACCTACGAGAAGCAGCATGTAGAGCGCCACGGGCGCGAGCATCAGAGGCGCAAGTACCGACTCCCGCTCGAAGGGGCTGCGAGTCCTCATGGCCTGATCCTCTCGCCGGTCTTCGGATCGAAGCGCCGGACCTCCTGGCTGCATATCGCGAACTCGTGCTCGTCTCCCTCTTTCAGGTTCAGCCTGAGGGAATGGTTCGCGATGACCTTGGCCTTGCCGATGGTCCCATACACCAGCCGGTGCGACCCCAGGTCCTCGACCCGTTCGACCAGGAGCCGGAGGCGCATGCAGTCCTTGTCCGGCAGCGTCTCCGCCGGCAGGAGCGCCTCGGGACGGAACCCGACGATCACGCCTTCCTGCTCGATGAAGTTCATGGGAGGGATGCCGACGAATCCCGCGACGAACATGTTCGACGGATCGTTGTAGATGGAATCGGGCGTGCCGATCTGGCGGACCGTCCCCTCGTTCATTACCGCGATCCGGTCGCCCAAGCCCATTGCTTCCGCCTGGTCGTGCGTGACGTAGATGGTCGTCACGTGAATATCCCGCTGAAAGAGCTTCAGTTCCTCGCGTGCCGTGTGGCGGACCTTGGCGTCGAGGTTTGAGAGCGGCTCGTCCATGAGCAGCACTTTCGGCCGTCTCACCAGGGCGCGGGCGATGGCAACGCGCTGACGCTCGCCTCCCGAGACCTGGGACGGCATGCGGTCCAGCAGATGGCCGATGCCGAGGAGCCCCGCGGCCCATTCCACTTTCTTCCGGATGTCCTCGCGCGGCATGCCTTCCACGGTGAGGGGAAAAGAGATGTTCCCGAAGACGGTCTTATGCGGATAGAGGGCATAGCTCTGGAAGACCATGGCAATGCCCCGCTCGCGCGGCGGGAGGTCATTGACGGGCTGGCCGTCGATGACGATGCGGCCACCCGTTGGCTTTTCGAGTCCCGCAACGAGCCGCATGAGCGTGGTCTTGCCGCTTCCTGAAGGTCCGAGCAGCACGAGAAATTCACCGTCCGCGATCTCCAGGTCGATGCCGTCGACGGCCTTTACGCCCTCAAAGTGCTTCTTGATCCCAACCAGTTGTACGTTCGCCATAATCTGTCGAGTAAACTCCCTGAATGCAGAAATCGCCACAGAGGCACGGAGAACACAGAGAAAGATCTCTGACACGGATAAAGGCGGATTTGACATCGGAAGAGGCATGATGAACCGACTCTTTTATCCAGAATCATCACAGCGTTCTTCAGTGCAAATCAGCATCATCAATCGTCTCGTACTTCTCTGTGTCTCTGTGCCTCTGTGGCGGATGTTGAATCTTCTGACCGGGCTTATTTCTTCCCGATCAGCCCCTGGGCCCGCCACTTGTCGAAGATGATCTTGCACTGACCATCGGCCTGCTTCACCGATTCCTCTGCGGTCTGCTTGCCCTGGGCCACGCGGGCGAACATTCCCGGGAGCACGAAAGTGCCGAAGATCTCGCCCTCTGCCGGGTTCGCCGTGCCGGGGAAGCCCACATTCACGCTCCATTGCTCCGCGTCCTTGAGCGGCAGCAGTTTGTCGGTCCGCTCACCGGGGAGCGCAAAGGGGTCCTTGCCGAACCACGCATTGTGCAGGTCGCGCAGCTGCTTCGCTTGGGCAACCGCCGGGTATCCGCGCTCGCCGGCCGGGATCGCTGCGCTGAAGAAGGCGGGAGAATTGTACAGTTTGCTCTCCCACATGGCCCGGTCGTAGTTCGCGACCCGGTCGAGCAGGAACTTTTTCGACAGGTCGGCGTTCTTCTCGGCGAACTTGGGGATCACGGTCACATAGATCACGTGCTCGCAGGCATGCGCCGTGCCGCGCGGCCCCTTGAGCGCAGGCGTGAAGAACACGTCCTTGGCCACCTCGGGCACGTCCTTTTGGGCGGACCGGTAGGCGGAGATGGAGTTCAGGATGTATGACGCCTTGCCGGCAAGGAGCAGCTGATTGTTCGACGCCGCTGTCCATCCGAAGACCTCGGGCGTCATGGTCTTCTGGTACAGCTCGATCATGAACTTCACTGCCTCAACGGTCCTCTTGTTGTCAAGGACGACATTCGCGTTCTCGTCCTGGATGGAGGTATCGAAGGACCACAGCAGGGTGCGCTCGGCCATGTTGGTGTCGAGCTCCTGGGACATGCCGATCCCCAGCTGGATGCCCTGCTCGTTCTTGATCTTCGCGCCGTAGACGAGCAGGTCGTCCCACGTTGTCGGCCCGTCAGGCTTGCCTGCTTTTTCCCAGAGCGACTTGCGGTAGTCGCCCGGGTCGATGGTCCAGCCGTGGCAGAATCCATAGTACTTATTCGTATGGGGGTTGTAGGAGCTGCGCGTGGCCACGGGGAGCTGTTTCCCGAAACGCTTGCCGGCCTCCTGGTTCAGGTCGGTGAGGTCCATGACGCTCGGCTCGAAATCGGACGGCGGATCGATGAACTCCACGATGTCGTGACCTTTGCCGGCGGCGACTTCCGAGGCGAACGTGCTCCGCAGGTCCGCGAGTCCGATATGGTCGACGATCACATCGACATTGTTCTTCTCACCCCACTCTTTCGCATACTGGTCATACCACTTGTCGTGTGTCGGGACAAAATGGCTCCATTGCAGGACCCTGAGTGTCCTCCGCCCGGACCCCTGAGCGAACACATCGCTCAGGATCGCCGGCCCTGCCGCCAGGGTCGCTGCGCCAATGCCTGCCTGTTTGAGAAAATCACGCCGCGTATATCGCTTTCTCATCTCGTCCTCCTTTGCGCCGCATAAGATAGGAAATGCACCGGGGCATCATTTCGTCTTCCATCTGTTAGAGTTTTTGAACAAGAACGCGTTTTTTTCCCACTGCTGAGGCTCACTGCGGTACGCTGCAGGGGCTTCGATCCTCAAGCAGTACATTCATTCTCTTCGCTCGCTCCCGGATTCAACGGTAGCACACTGATTATCACAAGTCAACATTGGATGCCGCGTTCCGCGGCAGCTCCTATCACGTCTGGATCCCGTATTTCTTGAGTTTCAGGTACAGTGTCTTCCGGTCGATGCCGAGGAGCTGGCTTGCCCTGGACTGGTTGCCGTTCGCCTCCTTCAGCACCCGCAGGATGTAGTTCTTCTCCATCTCTTCGAGCGACGGGTTGGTCCCCAGCTCGGCGATCACCGCCGGGGTCGGGACCGACAGGTCCTCCGCACCCAGCAGGTTCGATTCGCACAGGATCACCGCACGCTCCACGACGTTCTCCAGTTCGCGCACGTTGCCCGGCCAGTGGTACCCCGCGAGCAGCTCCAGGGCATCGGATGTCAGGTCCGTGATGGATTTGTCGAGTTTCTTCGCGTACTGCTTCAGGAAATGGCGGGCCAGTGCCGCAATGTCCTCCTTCCGCTCCCGGAGCGGCGGAAGCGTGATGTTGATGACGTTCAACCGGTAATACAGGTCCTCGCGGAACGTCCCTTGTTTGATCATGGCGGCAAGGTCCTTGTTCGTGGCGGCGATCAGTCGCACATCGACGGTCAGGGCCTTGTTCCCGCCCACGCGCCGGAACTCGCCGGAGTCGAGGAACCGCAGGAGCTTGGCCTGCAGGCCGATGGGCATCTCGCCGATCTCGTCGAGAAAGAGCGTCCCCGTATCCGCCACCTCCACGAGGCCGTGCTTCAGCTGGTAGGCGCTGGTGAAGGCGCCCTTCTCATGACCGAAGATCTCGGACTCGATGAGGCTTTCCGACAGGCTCGCGCAGTTCAGGGCGATGAACGGCGTGTCCTTGCGCTTGCTGTAGTGCCAGACCGTGTTTGCGACCAGTTCCTTGCCTGTGCCGCTCTCGCCCTGGATGAACACCGGCGAGTCCGTGGGCGCCACCTTCCGGATGAGCGCAAGGATGTCCTTCAGCTGCCGGCTGGTGCCGACGAACTCGAACGGCGACTCCTTCCGGACCAGCTCCTGCTCCAGCAGCTTGCTCTTGACGCTCAGTCGGCCGTACTCGCAGGCGCGGTCCACGACGATCGCCAGTTCATCGAGCTTGTAGGGCTTGGTGAGGTAGTCGTAGGCGCCGTTCTTCATGGCCTCCACCGCTGTCTCGACCGTGGCCTTGCCGGTCAGCACGACGATGGGTGGTGCCGACGGGTCCTCCTTCAGCTTCTTCATGAGCGACAGGCCGTCGACACCGGGCATGACCACGTCGAGCAGGATCGCGTCGAAAGGATTTTCGCGCATCAGCCGCAGGGCCTCGCCGCCGTCGGCCGCCACGGACACGGCACACCCCTTGCGGGCGAGCTCGTTCTTGAGCAGCCTCCGGAATGGCTCTTCATCATCGACAACAAGGATATTGTTCATAATGATCCGGGCTGGATCCCGGCAACAGAAAGAAAAGAGTTATTTCTTCACCACAGAGAAACGGAGGCACAGAGAACTTCTCATGGGACCACGGATACATACGGATAGGTTGTTAAGAACAGCAAGACCGCAGCCCGTTACGCGCCTGTCTTTGATCGCATTGATCTGTTGTTGCTCCTCTCCGTGTCTCTGTGCCTCTGTGGCAAATAGCATCCTCAATGGCTC
>JAAXXJ010000165.1 GCA_013334545.1 Nitrospirota bacterium
ACCGGTGAAGTCCACGGTCTTGACCTTGTAGCCGGCCCGGGAGGCGGCAATCCACGCATCGGTCGCATGGGACACGCCGGGGGACAGGAACCTGAGGATGTCGGGCGAATAGACGGCCACGCCGGTATAGGCGACCTTCTTGCCGATGCGGCCAGAGTTCGGCCGCGAGTCGCCCGGGTTCTCGACGTCGATCACGCAGTCGTTCTCGTCAATGACGACATTGCTGAGCGCGGGATGCCGGTGGGTCACGAGGGTGGCAATATTGCCCGAGGCGAAATGTGCCTCGGTGAGCTTGCTGAACGAGATGTCCAGCAGGATGTCGGCGTTGTGAACGATGAAATGTCCTCCTGCAAGGAAGGGTTCGGCGTTCCTGAGCGCTCCGCCGGTGCCGAGCAGGGTGTCCTCGTGAAAGAACGTCACCTGGTCCGCGAAGGGAGAGCTCCGGAACCACTCGCGGATCATCTCAGGCCGGTGGTGGAGGTTGACGCCGATCCTGCCCTCGCAGATCGAGGTGAGCTTCCCAAGGATGATGCCGATGAGCGGCCGGCCGAGAAGAGGCAGCAGCGGTTTCGGGATGTGGTTCGTCACCGGCCTGAGGCGCTCGCCGAGGCCGGCTGCGGGGAGGAATATGTTGAGCGGGATCTTGGGCATGGGATAGATTCGGTAGTAAGCAGGAAACAGAATGAAACCATAAGAGGCAAACGACTTTTCACCGCGAATGCGCGACCAAAAGTAGGCGCTTCTAAGCGAGGACGCGAGGAGATTCTTGAAGAGAACTCCTAGGTCGTTGCCTTCGCGACCTTTGCGGCTTTGCGGTTCATCCTCTTTGGTCGGGTTCCTGCTGCCCGGCTCCTTTTCATTTGTACAGCAAATATTGCCTGCGAACTTTCTCGAACGTCTTTAGTTCTTCCTTCCACCACGCTTCCATTTCCCTGATGTCCTTCCAGGCCTCGATGTCCTTCCGGAGCCGTTCGCTTCCCGCCAGGATGTCGATGGGCATCTTGATCTCTTCATACTCATAGGGCGGCTGCTTCCAGGCGAAGTCGCGGGGCCAGGTGTTGTGGACCGCCTTCAGGATCGCCACGCCGGTGCGGAAGGGTCTGAACTTCTCCCGGTCTGTCACGTGGATCTGGGCGCCGCCGCAGAGCCTGCCTGCGTGTTTCTGGAACGTGGGCTGGAAGGAGATCGGCCGGAAGAGGACGCCGGACAGCCTGAACGCCCTGAGCTCCTTCACGATGGTCTCGGGATGGATGAAGGGCGCGCCGAACATCTCGAAGGGCCGGGTCGTGCCGCGGCCTTCCGACAGATTGGTGCCCTCGAGCAGGCACATACCGGGGTAGACGAGCGCGGTGTCGGGTGTCGGCATGTTGGGCGACGGCAGGACCCAGGGGAGGCCGGTCTCATCGAACCACTGCCTCCGCTTCCAGCCCATCATCGGAATGACGCGGTAATGGACGCCGGGATGGAACTGGTCCTCGAAATAATGCCCGACCTCCGCGATGGTCATGCCGTGCCGAACCGGCAGCGGCCTGAGGCCCACGAAGGACCGATACCCGGGCTGCAGCACCGGGCCTTCGGTGAGACGGCCTCCGAGGGGATTCGGCCGGTCGAGCACGACCACGGTCTTTCCCAACTCGCGGCAGGCCTGCATGCAGAGGTCCAGGGTCCAGATGAAGGTGTAATAACGGCTTCCCACATCCTGCAGGTCGATGGCGAGGACGTCGATGTCTTTCAGCATCTCCGGAGAAGGCTTCCTGACCGTGCCGTACAGGCTGTACACGGGAAGGCCGGTGGAGGGTTCGCGAAAACCCTCCCACTCCACCATGTTGTCCTGCGTCTGTCCGTGGATGCCGTGCTGGGGGCCGAAGAGCGCGCTCAGCCGGAACTTCTTCGAGCGGCGGAAGATATCAACAGCGTGCTCGAGCGCGTGGTCCACGCTCGCCGGATGAGCCACGAGGCCGACGCGCGCGCCCTTCAGGTCCTTGGGCCAAAGCTTCTCGACGAGGTCGAGGCCGGTCAGTGCAGCTTTCTTCACAGCCATGGCCGGATTATAGTGAGTATCGGCGGTGATGGCAACAGAAATTTCCCTGTACGGTTGAAAAATCACGAGGTCTCCTCTATAATGGCCTCATGACGTACAAGGTCGTGGAGACAAGCACCGTGACGGACGAGGAGATCGAGCGCCTGGTGAACGACTGGGCATCGAAGGGCTACGACTTTGCCAGCATACATTTCGTGACCACCCAGGCCTCCCGGCGTCCGGTGATGGCGTTCCTGTTCTTTGCGGGGCCGGACGATGAAAAATCATCCGGAGCTTCGGACAGGACCGGCGTATGACCAGCAATCCGCTCCGCCAGCTCGAATCGGCGATCTTCGCGCTCGTCCTCCTGGTACTCATCGGGTCGGCAGGTTATGTGGTGCTCGAAGGGTGGTCCTTCCTGGATGCCCTGTACATGACCGTTACCACGATCACCACGGTGGGGTATAGGGAAGTGCACTCGCTCAGCCGGACGGGCCGCCTCTTCACTCTGCTGCTCATCGTCTCCGGCGTGACGGTCCTGTTCTATACAGTCGGCAAGATCGCCCAGGTGATGTTCGAGGGGCAGTTCCAGCGATATTTCGGGAGGATGAAGGTGGAAAAACAGATCGAATCGATGCAGGACCACTATATCATCTGCGGCTATGGGAGGATCGGCTCGCTTATCTGCAAGGAGTTCGCGGCAAAGCCGCTCCCCTTCGTGGTCGTGGAGAACAAGCAGGATGTGCTTGAGAAGCTTGAAGCGGAGGACTACCCCAACCTCCGGGGGAACGCCACGGAGGACGAGACCCTGCTGAAGGCAGGCATCAAACGCGCCAAGGGGCTCATCTCCGTCGTTACCTCGGACACGGAGAACGTTTACATCACCCTTACGGCCCGGGGCCTGAATCCCGACCTCTACATCCTTGCCCGGGCAGGCGAGGAAGGCTCCGAGGTAAAGCTGAAGCGCGCCGGCGCCAACAAGGTGATCTCGCCCTACCACATCGGCGGGAGCCGCATGGCCCAGGCCATTCTGCGGCCGAACGTCGTGGACTTCATCGAGATCGCGACGGGGCGCGACCATTTCGATCTTCAGATGGAGGAGATCGGCATTCCCGCAGCATCGTACTGCGTGGGTGAGAACCTGCTCTCCTCGGGTTTCCGCAAACAGACCGGCGTCATCATCGTGGGCATCAAGAAGGCCAGCGGCAAGATGGTGTTCAATCCCGATTCACAGACCCGCCTCGACGCCCTCGATACCCTGATCATCCTGGGCGAGCCTTCGGCGATCACGAAGCTGGAGCAGCTCGTGGCCATGAAGAACGCCACCGATGCGGCAATCAGCGGTACGCGGTAGATGTGTCCCCGGGCCTGCACGGCCCCTTGAGGCTCTGGTGCGCTGGGGCTCCCTGCCGCAAGCAACAGGGCATCTTCGATCCTGAGAGTTCCCGTTATCCTAAGCCTAACGCGGACAAGCCGGGATCAGAGCTTGTGAACAGCCAGGGCGCGAAGGTAGCCGGGAAATCAGCAGCGTCTGGATCTTACGTCCAAAACACTTTGCCGTCCTTCGCGTCTTCGCGGAAAAAAGCCCTGCCATTTTTGGAAGAGCTCGATCCCTGGGAAACGGATCGCCCGCCGGCCCGCAGCACGCTGCGGGGAATGGGTCCGCTCGCGGAATCATCTTCCTCTTGCCAAGAACGAGGCAAGTATCGTATAGTGTTCATGCAGTCAAGGAGCATTGCTGATTGCGACGTCATTTTGCCAGCCCTTGCGGCGCGGAAACTAAGGATATCCTGTCTATGAAACATCGTGCGGTCTCACTGGTCCTTGTCGTATCACTGTTGTCCTATGCCGCTGCAGGCTTCAGCGGCTGCGGCAATAAACACAATACCCTGTCTGCGATCCTCGTGACACCGTTGGAGCCGGTCGTTGCCTTGGGGAAGACGCTTCAGCTTTCCGTTACCGCGATCTTCTCCGACGGACTGGTAGTGACATCGTGGTCCCAGGTAACGTGGCAATCATCGGATCCCGCAATCGCGACTGTCGGCAGTTCCGGTCTTGTATCCTCGTCCACGGTCACAACAGGTACCGCAGTGATCACGGCAACGGATATCTTCCATCCGGACATCACCCGCAGCGTCACGGTCTACGTCACCGAACTTATTTCCTTCACGATATCTCCACTGGACCGCGTCATTAGCCTTGGCACCGTTTCATCCCAGACATTTTCGGCAACCGGTGAGTACTCGCAGAATACTCCCTCTGCCTGGTCTTCTTCTTCCACCTGGCCGCTGGTGGACCTGACGCAGCTGGTTTCTTGGGACTCGTCGAGGACTGATGTTGCGGTGATCAGCACTGTTACGGGCACGCGTGGGATCGCTACGGCTGTCTATACGGGAACAACGGGAACAACGGGAATAACGACGATCACTGCAAGGGACCCGATATCCGGTATGACGGCAACCACGACCTTGACAGTCAACCCTTGACGGTTCACAAGGGTGAACTGCTGCACGTCACCCATTGGTGGATCCAGGAGCGAGCGCATTCCCCGTGGCTTGCTGCGGGTAAGCGAACGATTAGAGTATTGATAGCTCCTTGTGGATCGACTGTCTGCTAAAGGTAGATCCGTTGTTATCCGCCTATTATCCGATTTGATCCGTGTCAAATGCTGTTTAATGAGTATCATGCCGTTTTTTTCGAGACAGCCGTGGGATAGCCCTAACCGCGGAGGGAACCGGTGAACGTGCTCATCGTCAAGAACGTTACCGCCGAAGGCCCCGGCACCATTGAGGACCATCTCCGGGCTGCGAACATTCCTTTTACCCTCATCGACCTCGAACGAGGTCAAACCCTCCCGGACAGCCAGGCCTATTCTCATGTTGTCATCATGGGCGGTCCCATGGCGGTCTACGAGATGGACCTCACCTCCTATCTCCGGGACGAGGTCCGTTTCATCGAGAAAGCGGTCAACGCGAACAAACACGTCCTCGGTGTCTGCCTCGGCGCTCAGATGCTTGCCCACGTCCTTGGCGCCCGGGTCTATCCGGGCCACATGAAGGAGATCGGCTGGTACGAGGTGACGCTTACGGAAGAGGGGATGCATGATCCCTGCATGGCGGCGCTCGCTGTGCCTGGCAGACCTGCAGCACAGGTCTTCCAGTGGCATGGCGACACCTTCGATCTGCCTGCGGGAGCAGCACGACTGGCGTCATCAGAACTCTATCCGAACCAGGCGTTCCGCTATGGCGACCGGGTCCACGCACTTCAATTCCATATCGAGGTCACACCGGGCATCGTTCACGGGTGGCTCAAGAACGTGAAGGGGATAGACTTTCCGTTGATCGACAACCGGTCAACAGAGATCTACGGACCCTATCTCGCAAGGGCGGGAGGATTTTACCGGCGGTTCTTTGGAATGTGAGGGAGGGGAAAACTGCCGTTTTTCCGCGAGGTTCCGTTCCAAAAGAATTGACAACACCGAAGCATAAGAGTATAATTTTCTACGGTGCAAAATATGAAGGAAAAGAGTACAGCATACGTCCTTGCGCTGATCACGCTCCTTACCCTGTCGGCCTATTTTCTGGCCGATACCGTTGATGCCATGATCGGCAAGAGCCTTGACGTATCCGCGAAGGTCTCGAGGCCCATGGACCAGGAGCGGCCAGGGATCGAGCCCCGCAGGGAACTGTCCGACTATTCTTCGATCCTGGAACGCGGGCTCTTCGGAGAGGGCAAAGGCCCCTCCGCCGGTCCCGCGACCGCGGAATCCTACTCTGCATATACGCTCATCGGCACCATCGAGGGCGAAAGCTTTTCCGGGGCCGTGCTGGCCGACGCCACGAACCAGCAGGCCTTCTATCGCCGCGACCAGAAGCTTCCCGACGGATCCATGCTCGTGAAGGTGAAGCGCGACCGGGTGACCCTCAAGAGGCCTGACGGGTCGACCGTCGAGCTCCAGATCGTCGACGACACGAAGATCGTGAACGTCGCGAAAGCGGTCCCGGGCAGCGGCGTCAGGAAGGTCGGCGAAGGCAGGTTCATGGTGGACCAGCGGGAGATAGCGTCCAGCACCGAGAACCTGAACCAGGTCCTCACCCAGGCCCGCGCCCTGCCCTACATGGAAGCAGGCAAGACCGTCGGTTTCCGCATCAGCGAGATCGTGCCGGGCAGCATCTATGAGAAGATCGGGCTCCTGAACGGCGACGTAGTCCAGCGGGTGAACTCGCAGGACGTCGACGACCCGGGCAAGTTCTTCCAGCTCTACCAGGGGCTGAAGGACGAGAAGCGCATCTCCATCGACCTGCTCAGGAACGGCCAGCGGCAGTCCCTCAATTACGACGTCCGGTAGCACCGATCGTGTAACGACTGGGTCGCCGGGGCACGGAGACATCCTTCCCGATCATGCTCTCCGTGCCGCAGCTTCTCCGTGGTTCATTTATTTCTGGAGGTTCTCCCACGTGAAAAGAATCACGGCCCTGCTCCTCGCAGGGCTTCTTAGCGTCGGCCCGGCCTTTGCCCAGACCGGCGCCCCGCCTGCGACGGAGCAGCAGGAGTCTCCGAAGATCGGCAAGGCGGGGGACGACTACATCACCCTCAACTTCTCGAACATCGACATCGCCGCGCTCGTGAAGGTCATGAGCGAGTTCACGCGCAAGAACTTCATCCTCGACGAGAAGGTCAC
>JAAXXJ010000166.1 GCA_013334545.1 Nitrospirota bacterium
GAGGATGTCCACGAGCGCGAATCCCTTGTGGTTGATCGCAGCCTTCATGATGCCCTTCAGGTGCTCCGTGTCACCGGCAAAGGCCCGGGCCGCGAAGCTGCATTCCAGCGCCACCGCGAGCGCCATGGGATTGAACTGGCCGGAGATGACGCCGAAGGGCATATTCTTCGTCACCATGCCCTCGCCGGTCGTGGGCGACGGCTGCCCCTTGGTCAACCCGTAGACCTGGTTGTCATGGACGAAGATCTTGACGTTCACGTTCCTGCGTATCGCTGCCATCAGGTGGTTGCCGCCCTCGCCGTAGCAGTCTCCATCGCCGGTCGTTATGATCACCGGCATCTCGTGGTTCGCCAGCCGGATGCCTGTGGCAACCGGAAGCGCCCGTCCGTGCAGACCGTTGAAGGTATTGCACTTCACGTAGTGCGGGAACTTTCCCGCCTGGCCGATCCCGGACACGATGGTGAGGCGGTGGGGCTCGATACCCAGCTCCGCCATGGCGTCCTTGAAGGTCTTCAGGATGGGGAAGTTCCCGCATCCCGGGCACCACGCAGGGTCCAATCCCCGGAAGTCTTCTGCTGTCGGCATGGCTGTCACCTCGATAAAGAAAGAATCCAATTACAAATCCATGGGACGCGGATTGACGCGGATGAACGCGGATCCGATACGAAAGGCATTGCCTTGTATCTGCTCCATTCGGCACTTATTCGCGACATTCGCGGCAAAGCACCTTTTCCTTACAGCTTCTTCATCATCCCCTTCAGGTTATTCACCAGCGACTCGACCGTGAAGGGCCTGCCGTCATACTTGGTCAGCAGCGCGCCGAACGCATAGCCGGCCTCGGTCCGCATCAGACGAGCCAGCTGCCCGGTGGCGTTCTGCTCAACACAGACCGTGAGCTTCGCATTGTTCAGAAGGCTCAGGTAGTCGAATGTGCCCGTGCCCGGGAATGGATAGAGCTCGCTGAAATGGAGCATGGCGACGGGAACGGTCCGGGACAGTTCGTCCACGGCCTCGCGCAGCAGCCCGTAGAGGGAACCCCAGCAGACGACGACCACCTCGGGCCTCGTGTCCCCGTAGAGGAACGGAGGAGCGATCTCGCCCTGCATGGCAGGCAGCTTCGCGAACAGCCGTTTCTCCATCATGCGAATGCGCGTCCCGGCATCTTCGGTGATATGACCGTCCTCGGTGTGCTCGTCGCTGTCCGTCACCACCAGGTGCTTTGCGTCAGCCGGCACGGCCAGCGGGCTTACGCCTCTCGAACTGTAGGCGTGGCGCTGGTAGCTTGCCAGCTTCTGGAACGCATCTCCCCGGAGGCGATAGTCAGTGTTCCTGATCCGCTTCAGGTCGAACCCGCGGGAGGTCCACTGCGTGTCAGCAAGATAGGTGTCGAAAAGAACGAAGGCCGGGACCTGGTATTTCTCGGTAAGGTCGAAGGCCTTGTTGGTCAGGAAGAAGGCCTGCTCGGGCGTGCCAGGCGCGAAGATGAACCGGGGGAACTCACCATGCCCTGCATGAAGCGCCATGTGGAGGTCTGCCTGCTCCGTTTTGGTCGGGAGGCCCGTGGCCGGGCCCGGACGCTGGCCCAGGGCGATCACGATCGGTGTCTCGGTCATCGCGGCAAGGGATACCCCCTCAACCATGAGCGCGAACCCGCCGCCGGAAGTCCCGGTCATGGCGCGCACGCCCGCGAAGGACGCGCCGAGGGCCATGTTGATGGCAGCAATCTCATCCTCGGCCTGTTCCACCACAATACCGTACTCCCTCTCTTTGCCAGCAAGATAGTTCATGATGCCGGTGGAAGGCGTCATGGGGTAGGCCGAATAGAACTTAACGCCCGAGGCAAGCGCCCCCAGGGCGATGGCATCGGCGCCGCCCACCAGCATGCGCTTGGACCCCTTCTCGTCAATGGTCACCGAGAAATTGCAGCGGATGCAGCCCTTGACCGCAAAGTCATAACCGGCCAGCGCAGCGTTCCGGTTCGATGTGATGACCTTCTCGCCCTTCCGCTTGAAGGTCGCGTCGATGAGGTCCATCAGGTTCGTGAGGTCCACGCCCAGCATGCCGAGGACCGCACCCGTGGCAACGGTGTTCGCCATGACCCGGTCGCCGCCCTGGTCCACTGCGAGCTTTGCAAAGGGAATATCCAGGAACTGCGGACCGTCGTGCTTTTCCTTCAGCGACTCGCTGTCATAGACGACCTGTCCGTTCTTGGCCAGCTCCGGTCCGTGCTGTACGATGCTCTCCCGGTCCAGGGCGACCAGGATGTCGATCTCGTTCCTCGGCGCTATGACGGGACGGTCGGCGATCCGGATGCGATAGAAATTGTGTCCGCCCCGGATCCGGGATTCGTAGTCCTGGTCCGTGAAGACGTGCAGCCCGGCCCGCGCGAACACGCGGCCCAGCGCATCACCGATGGTCTGGATGCCCTGTCCCGCCTCGCCGCCGATCTTGATCGTATAGTCCATAGGTCAGCCTCTTTTCACCGCAAATTTACGCGAATGGGTACGAATGAAGAACCGAGGAGCTAGCGGCACACGTCTCCCCTGCTGAGGACGCGGGAAGGATCCAAGAGGAGGAGTCGGATAATAGTGTGCCACCGCTCTTGAAGAATTCCTATTCGATCTCTTCCAGATTCAGTTCCCTGCTTCCGATCAGATGGGAGAGGAGCGCGAAACCGCCGCAGGGCGATGCCGTGCCGCCGCTCAGGATGAAATCACAGTCCGCTTCACGGAATGAGCAGGCGGAGCACACGCGGCCCTTCAATTGCTCAAGGGTACGCGCATCCGGCTTCTCCGCGATCCCGGGCTTTTCCTGTGACAGCTTCCTTCCTTTCTTGATGAGCCCGTGGACCACGACGAAACCCTGGCATGCAAACTCTTCGTTCCTGCCCGGCTTGTAATAGCGGCAGAAGTTCACGCAGAGCGTTGTGTCCTCTTTTGCACTTTTTCGCAGCATGGGCATATTATAACAAAAAATCCAAGAACCATCGTGTATAATTGAACCATGGCGTTTTATCTCACCAGACAAACGGCGCTCAAGCAGCTCGAAACACCCTCGGCATACCAGATCGCCCGGGACGAAATCTATGAACTGGACGATGATTCCTTCCGCTTCCTCTCCTCCTGTGCCTCCGAGGAAGGATGCGACAATCGGGACAGCGCCTTCATCGACTACTGCCTTGAGGAAGGTCTTTTGACGCGGGAAAAGGTCGTGCTCAAGCGCCCGCACCTCAACCCTTCTCCGGTACCGTCGCTCCGGTATCTTGAGCTGCAGCTGACCAGCCGCTGCAATCTCCGCTGCAGACACTGTTACCTCGGCGACGAGACCCCCCGGGAGCTGAGTTCGGTCCAGGTCCGTTCGGTGCTGAAGGAGTTCGAGGGGATGCAGGGTCTCCGAGTGCTGCTTACGGGCGGCGAGCCCCTCCTCCATTCCCGGTTCGAAGAGATCAACGAGATGCTCCCGGACCTTTTCCTTAGGAAGGTCCTGTTCACGAACGGCGTCTTCCTCAAGAAAGACCTGCTCAGCCGCCTCAAGGTACACGAGATCCAGGTGAGCATCGATGGTATGGCGGCAGCACACGACGCCCTGCGGGGAGCCGGTACCTGGGACGTCGCGCTTGACGCTGTTCGCCGAGCCCTGGACTCCGGATTCGATGTCTCGGTCTCGACCATGGTCCATGCCGGGAATCTCGGCGATTTCGATACCATGGAAAAGCTCTTTAAATCATTCGGCGTCAAGGACTGGACCGTCGACGTGCCCTGCTCCGCAGGGAGGCTGAGGGACAACCGTGAGCTGATGGTCAGTCCCGAGGAGGGCGGAAAATATCTCGGCTACGGATATGGAGGCGGGATGCACGCCACGGGACCGGGATATGCCTGCGGCCTGCACCTCATGGCCGTACTGCCTGACGGCACCGCAGCGAAATGCACCTTCTATGGGGACCGCGCTGTCGGCACCATTGGCGAAGGGCTTCGTACCTGCTGGCAG
This sequence comes from Nitrospirota bacterium, assembly GCA_013334545.1. Taxonomy (GTDB): domain Bacteria; phylum Nitrospirota; class UBA9217; order UBA9217; family UBA9217; genus JAAXXJ01. The sequence goes on from JAAXXJ010000166.1 coordinate 3,988, forward strand.
CGCATCCGTCCTATCAGGCTCGACAGTCTCGACTGCAAGTGCGAATATCTCGAAACCTGCCGCGGCGGATGCCGGTACCGTGCAGAGCTCCTCAAAAATCCCCAGGGCAGGGACCTGTACCGTTGTTCGCTCTATGGGCTCATTGACAAAGCAGGATAGAATTGTTACTATTCAACCAATGATGAAAGGAGGAGGCATTATGTCCATTAAAAAGGTTGCAAAGACCGCGGCAACGACGTGCAAGTGCAAAAGCTCCTGCTAGCAGCACGCGGCATGGCGCTCCAAACATTACGAGCTCGGGGATGTCTTCCCGAGCTCTTGTTTTTCCAACATCCGGCGCGAACCGCACTGCCTGCTTACTCTCAGCTTCTTGGCGATCTCGGCCCCCTGCTTGCCCCGGAACCGCGCGCTGGCAAGCTCGTTCTCACTGGGGCTGCGGGAGCCGTCACCGCCTGCTATCGTAGAAGACGGCCCGGCCCTTCGCGATGTCCGTCATGCCACCTTCCTCCCGAATTCCTCCCGTGCCTCGAAGTTCCCCACGAACTGGTCCACCTTGATACCGAGATGCAGGCAGCGGATGTTGTTCATGCAGTCATCGGCATCGCTCTTGTCGATCTGCGTTATGAGCTCCTGCTTTCCCCGCTTGAACTTCAGGATGTAGGCGTTCTTCTCTTCGCTGAACGTGAGGCCCACGCTCACCTTGTGCTTCTCGATGTCGGGATACATCTCCCGTATTTTTTCCTTCAACGCTACATTGGTGTACTTCATAGAAATCACCCCTCTCTTTTCATTCGCAATGGCCCAGAACCCTACGCCACAGCTCGTTACGGCCCTTTTTCGACAGGCCACAATCCACGGTCTGCTTTTTCGCCCCTTATCCCTCGATGACACCCCGCTCCTCCCAGAGGAACCAGTTTCCCGTATCCGAGAGATGGCTGTAGGTATTCGCGAAGATCTCGTAGTGCTGCCGCTCTTCCTCGATCAGCCTTGTGAACAAGGCCTTTTCCTTGTCCGTCTTGGCCGCTTCAAGGGACTTCCGGTAGAACTTTTCCCCTTCCTTTTCCATATCCATGGCGATCTTGAAAGCATCGAGCTCGTCCTTGCTTGCCGCCACCTTCTTCATCATTGTGTCCTTCATGGACTCGAAAACCGTCTTGACCTTGCCCATGGGGCTCACATCCTCGATCTTGATGTTCATACCCTTGATGAGATCAGAGATCATGACCAGGTGCCTTTTTTCATCCTCCGTGATGCTCAGGAACATCTTTTTTCCGGCCTCATAGCCTGTTTTCCCGGCTGCCTCGGTGTAGAATTTGATGGCATCGGTCTCCATTTTCTTGGCCACTTCAAGTGCATTCATGCCGCCCTCCTTGAGGATATGATATGATCTCGAAAAAATATATCAACAAAAACAATGCATTACTTGTAATAAAAGACCTATCAAGTCCTTGATCTTTTAGCCTGTCCTTATTATAGCATACAATTTCAAGGTGTTGAAAGGAAAATCGGTGAAAAGTTGTCCCTTATCATGAAGAGCCTTTGGTACGTGGTTCACGAAGAAGGATCGGGAAGGTTTTTATATCTGCTGGACAAGGGCAAAGGATGCCTTGATAAAGCACATGCCTTGGGGAAGCTTGCAGTTGCCGGCCTTCTTCTGTCCCGAGGGGTCAGCGGGTCCCTGTAGCGTTGACAGTCCAGCCCGGGTCAAGGCCAGCATGCCGCCGAACTCAGGGGTGAGCGCCTTGAGCGCTTCGTTGTGCACGGATTCAAGCGTTGCGAAGTTCTCCCTGGCGGCTCTCAGCGTGTTCGCAAAGGCGCTGCAGACGCTACAGTAGGGGTCCTTCTGCTGGTTCCTGAACACACTGAGCAGGAAGTGGTATCCGCGAACCTGGTTCATGAGCTCCATGTCACCTCCCCGTTGACGCCCCCTGCAGCAGACCGCAGAGAATTTCCCCTTCCTTGTACTATACCCGGAAACGGGGGAACATTTTTTCTTATACTACGACATGAGCTGGAAATGTCAAGGAGTCAGAGCTTGGCAGCCGAAATCTGACGGAGTGTGGGATTGCGCGTTCACCACTCCAGGCTCATGAGGGCAAGGATGCCGGATGCCGTAATGATCGTGCCGGTGATACGGTTCACCCAGACCAGCTGGTGAGCCTGGAAGCGTCTGCGGTAAAGGCTGAAGAGCCCGACGAGAAAAAGCCACCAGACCGCCGACCCAAGGAACACGCCCAGGATCAAGACCCCGGCAGACAGGATGCTGCCCTTGGTGCCGGCAAGCCCGAAACCGGCGAAGACCGCAGCAAAGGACAGGATCGTCATGGGATTGGTGAGGGTGAGGAAGAAAGTCGAGGTGTACATGCCGGCATAGTGGCGGGCGGAACGCGGAAGGTCGGTCTTTTTCACGGGTCTGGCCAGGAACGCCTTGACGCCCAGGTAAAGCAGCAGGCCGCCCCCCACCAGCCGGAACGTGAACTGATGATCGACGAGGACCGCGGAGATGAAGGTCAGGCCGAAGGCCGCGATGAATCCATAGATGGCGTCAGCAGTGGCCGCGCCCATGCCGGAAAAGAATCCGGCCCTGCGGCCATGCATCAGCGTGCGGCGCGCACACAATACGCCGATGGGCCCGACAGGCGCTGCTATCACGAACCCGATGATGAGGCCTTTCAGAAGAAATACGGTATCC
>JAAXXJ010000167.1 GCA_013334545.1 Nitrospirota bacterium
CTAGGGTATCTCGTTGGGAAAGTATTTCCCCCTTGTGCTATTCCGTTTTGATCGATCCTGGGAGATACTCCTTGTAATCAACACCTGATATGGCTGACAAAGGGAAACTATTTTCTTATTGACAACTGTCAGCCATATCAGGTGAAGACTGCAGATTACAGTTCTATATACAATCTCGTAATTGTTGCTGAGTGTCGCAGATCGAAATGAATAGGCCTGATTCTAGTCAATAGAATCAGACCTTTTGTGTGTGGCTCCCCGGGCGAGACGCTCAGCAAAACTCGCTAAGATATCATTTTGGCTTTTTGATGACGCCAACTAAGAGGTATACGGAGTATTCACTATCTCGATTAAAGCAAAATTGGCATCCTAAACCACTTACAACCTTTTCGCGATAGCCTCATACACCTTTTTTCTATGTATGATCCCGAGGATCCATACTTCTTTTTCGACGATCTTGAAAACAACCCGATAGTCTCCGATCCGGAGTTTCCAATATCCATGAAGTGTCTTTCGCAAGGGTGCGCCATATTGCTGCGGCTCCGTAGAAAGACGAGTTTCAATCGCTTTCTTGATGCGGGCTTTCATTTTCGCATCAAGCAGGGGAATATCCTCTGACTTGACCTCAGGGTGATATCTCAGCTCGAAGGCCACGGTCACCAAACCTCAGCATGCTTCAGTGATTTTCCTTTTGTGAACGTCTTTTCTCTCTTGGATGCAAACGCAGCAAGAGCAATATCTTCTTCCATCTCGATCGCTTCTTTTACCAGGTCCCGCACCTTGAGCGACAGAGAAACCCCATCTCGCGATGCCAATCGTTCGATAGTACTATATAGTGGTTTTTCCAGTACGACGTTGATCCTCGGATTCTTTACAGGCATGTCCTCACCTCCACAAATGCAGTGTAACACTTATGACACACCATGTCAATTGGTAATGCTACTCATTGTATTGCAGTTTTGTTGAGTGTCGCAGATGAAATGGAAAAGGCCTGATTCGTGATCTATAGAATCAGGCCTTTTAAGTATGGCTCCCCGGGCGAGACCGCTCAGCAAAACTCTTTCCCCTATCTTTTCGGCTTCTTGATGACGCCCACGAAGAGGTATGCGGAGTATTCATTGGCGCGACTTTCTGATGCGTGATCCTCATTCGCCCTATTAGCTAATTTTGCACTCTACACGCAGAAGTCTGCATACACATGATCGGCCTGTCAGTTCAGGTGGTGTTTGGCGATAAATCCACAAGCGCAGGAATCTACAGCAGCGCAGTTCTCACCTCGACCTCGTGCTCCCGCCGGTCGTCAACAAGGGAAAGAGTCTTGCCGCTCTGCAGGATACCGTCAATGGTCACCATCGTATCGCTGTTGTCGCGCTTTTGAAGCACGGTAATATGGTACATTGTTTCCCGATACCGGTAGTGCACCTTGAACGAATCCCATTCCCCGGGCAGACACGGCCTAAAGCTGAGCTTGTCTGTTTCAAGCCGGAACCCCAGAAGCGATTCCACGATCAGCCGGTACATCCACCCGGCCGACCCCGTGTACCAGGTCCATCCGCCCCGCCCCATGTGCGGAGGGGCCGCATAGACGTCGGCGGCGACAACATAGGGTTCTCCTTTGTAAATCGCGGTATCTTCGGGCGAGCTCGCATGGCTGATCGGATTGATCATCGCCAGCAGCTCCCACGCTTTGCTGCTGTCTCCCAATGCGGCAAAGGCCATCGCGGTCCAGACAGCCGCGTGGGTATACTGCCCGCCGTTCTCCCGCACGCCCGGCACGTATCCCTTGATATAGCCCGGGTCCAGGTCCGATCTGTCGAACGGCGGGTCCAGGAGCTGGATCAGCCGGTGCTCCCGGCAAACGAGAAGCCTGTCCACCGCTTCCATTGCCACTCGCGAGCGTTCAGGATCACCGGCGCCGGAGAGCACGGACCAGCTTTGTGCAATGGAGTCGATGCGGCATTCGGGATTGCTTGCCGAACCGAGCGAGGAGCCGTCGTCGAAGTACGCGCGCAGGTACCACTCGCCGTCCCAGCCGTGTTCCTCGATGTTCCCGCGTAGACGACCGGCTTCCTCCCGGCAGCGTTCGACAAATGACGGATCGCCATGGAGACGCGCGATCTCCGAAAATCGCATAAGCACTTCATACAGGAAGAATCCGAGCCAGACGCTTTCGCCCCTGCCGTGCATGCCAACCAGGTTCATCCCGTCGTTCCAATCACCTGATCCCATGAGCGGCAGGCCGTGCTCGCCGCGGGTGAGGCCCCGCTGAATGGCCCGCACACAGTGATCGTACAAGCTTGCAGTCTCTTCAGACGCATGGGGAAGATCGTAGTAGGAGTCCTCGTCCGGGTTGAGCGGTCGGCCCTCGATGAAACGGATGGTTTCATCCAGCACCCCGGTGTCTCCGGTTGTGAGCACGTATCGGCACGCGGCCAGCGGCAGCCAGAGAAGATCGTCGGAACAGCGTGTGCGCACTCCCCGCCCCGTGGGGGGGTGCCACCAATGCTGGACATCTCCCTCCTTGAACTGATGGGCAGCTGAGAGGAGGAGGTGTTCGCGTACGAGCCGCGGCTCGGAATGGATGAGTGCCATCACGTCCTGCAGCTGGTCTCGGAAGCCGAATGCGCCCCCGGACTGGTAGTATCCACTTCGCGCCCAGACACGGCATGCAAGAGTCTGGTAAAGGAGCCAGCCGTTGGCCAGCATGTTCAGGGATTGGTCCGGCGTTTCCACCTGCACCGCGCCGAGGGTGCGGTTCCAATACTCCCAGACCTTCTCAAGCGCCCCGCGGCCGGCAACTGATCCCCGGAAGCGCCGCACCAGGTTGCCCGCGTCGTCAGAGGTTCTCCCTGCACCGAGCCTGAAGATGACCTCCCGCTTTTGACCGTCCGCCAGATCGAAGGGGACCTGAATAGCGGCGCACGGGTCCATGCCGGCCCCTATCCGGCCGGAAAGCCGCACACGGGTCATGGCAGCCGGTTTTTGAAGCGTGCCGTTTCGGCCGAGAAACTCGGTCCGGTCGCCGGTCACGGTCCGGGTCGCCTCGCCCGTATCAAAGAATCCGGTCCGGTCCGCGAACGCGGAGTTATAGGGGTTCCGGCCGAAGATCGCGCCGGTTTTGGGGTCGATCTCGGTGATCACCTGCGTTGACGTTTTCGGCCGCAGATCTCCCAGCACCCATTCCACGTACCCGAAGGCTGAGAGTCTGCGCGGACGGCCTGATGAGTTTTTCACCTTCATTGCCGTAAATTTGATCGACGCATCCATTGCAACGTAAACCCAGACCTCCGAGGTGATGCCATCCTCCGTGTGTTCAAAGACGCTGTAGCCGAAGCCGTGGCGGGTGACGTAATGCATCGTCCCGCAGCCCGGCAGCGGCAAGGGGGACCAGAAATGACCGCTCTCTTCATCACGGAGGTAAAAGGCTTCTCCGCAGGAATCGCTTATGGGATCGTTGTTCCAGGGAGTGAGGCGGAACTCGTGGGCATTTTCGCTCCAGGTGTACGCTGCTCCGCTCTCCGAAATAATTGTTCCGAAATGCGGGTTGGCCAGCACATTCACCCAGGGCGCGGGGGTCTTCTGCCGCGCGGTGGTCGTCATGATGTACTCGCGTCCGTCAGGCGTGAATCCTCCGATGCCATTAAAGAACAGCAAGTCTTCGCGGGCCTGTATCGCGAACAGTGAGGGGTCAGGCATGTAGCGACCCGTTGGTGCGAGGCGTGGCGCCGGTTCCGCTGTAAGAGCGCGACGGCTTACCTGGTCCGCAAGCGGGCCGAGGCTGTCGGTGATGACGGCGCGGGCGACCGTTTGGAGCAGGATCCGGTCCTCGTTCGATATTTGGTCAACCGGTCGTACGAAAATGCCGCCCGGCCGCTCCGTTACGTTCGCTTCAACGCCTGCCGCAATGAGCCCCATGATCTGCTCCTGCAGCAGCTGTCGGTACCCGGCGTGATCTTCGTTCCAGATCACAAGGTCCACCGCAAGTCCCTTGAGGCGCCAGTATGCGTGGGCTTGCACGAGCTGGCGCACCAGTTCGATATTCGCCGGATCTTCGATCCGCAGTAGTACGATCGGAAGATCTCCGGAAATGGAGTAGCCCCAGAGACCTGACTGCCCGCGGCGGTTCCTGAGGATAACGCTTGGATCAGCGCGCAGCGTGGGGTCGGCATAGAGCACCGAGCCGGCTAGGCGTCCGTAGAGCTGCGCATCGGCTTCTGTAGCATTGATCTGGCGGAGGAGCACCTGGCTGTGGGTCCACGCGAGATCGAAGACGCGATCCGCAAGTCGACGGTCCTGATACTTCTCGACAAGGCCCATGCAGTGTTCTCGAGTTTCAGTAATACCGGTGACGATATTGATCGTTGCCGGTTTGTCCGGATCAAGTATCATCCGATACCGGATAGCCACGATCGGATCGAGCACCGGCCCTTGGCTACCCGAAAGGGCCCCCTGCCTGTTCATAGCGTGCGGGTTGGCAGCGGTCCTTCCTCGGCCGATGAACCGCATACGGTCGGTCTCATAGGAAACTTCACCAATTTCCGCCCCGTGAACCGCCATCAGATGGAACATCCACGGCGAGTGCTCGTCCCGCGAGCGGGGCCGCCGGGTGCAGAGGATCGCCTGCCGGTGCCCGATGATCTCCGTCTGAACAAAAAGCTTGCTGAACGCCGGGTGCAGCGCGTCCGATGCAGGCGGCGCTAGAACGACCTCTGCGTAACTCGTGACCTCGATTGTTCTGCGTGTCCGTCCACGGTTAGTGATCGTGATCCTCCGCAGCTCGATATCATCCTCCGGCGATACTGCGATCTCGGTATGGGTATCGATGTCATGGTCCCGGCGCCGAAACTCGGCTCGACCTTCCGAGAAGATCGCCTCATAATTCTTCGAACGCTTGAGTACCGGCTGATGCGCTGTTGACCAGAACTCCCCGCTCCCTGCGTCGCGGATATAACAGAACGCGCCCCAGTCGTCGCGGGTGCTGTCTTCCTGCCAGCGGGTGATTGCGATGTCCTTCCAACGGCTGTACCCACCCCCGGCGTTCGTGATCATCACATGGTATCTGCCGTTCGATAACAACTGAACCTGGGGAAACAGCGTGTCCGGGCTGGTGAAAACGCGCACGGACGGCTCGGCGCCCGGGGAAACCGTGTAAGATGCGGAACGTTCGTCAATTTGCGAGTAGAATGCCGTGGCCTTCGGCACACGTTCCTGAAGCAGCAGCGTGGTCGCCTGGAACAAGGGGTCCGATTCGAATCGTTTCTGCATGGGCCGGTCCAGCAGCAGCCAGGCAAGGGAGAGAAAACTCATGCCTACGTGATGGGCCATGAAGGACCGGACCAGGTTGCTCGATTTGCCGCGCTGCAGACGGGAAGGCGTATGATCGATGGCTTCATAGAACCCGAATTTTCCCTCAACACCTTCCGCAGCGAGACGCTGCAGGTTCAGGCAGGCCTTCTCAGGCGCCACCATGAGGGCAAGCGCCGAAGCATAGGGCGCAACGACCAGGTCGTCGGCGAGACCGCGTTTGAGCCCCAAGCCCGGAACGCCGAATGCCTGGTACTGGTAGCTAAGCTGAGCATCAATCGCGTTGAAGCCCGATTCAGAAATTCCCCAAGCCACCCCGCGCTCCTTCCCATACTCGATCTGCCTGGCCACAGCCGCCTTGCAGGTCTCATAGAGCAACGTACGCTCATACATCGGCATCACCAAAAGAGGCATGAGATATTCGAACATGGAACCGCTCCAGGAAACGAGGACCGGCGCACCGCCGGCGTTCGTGAGCAGGCGGCCCAGTGCGAACCAGCTCTCCTGCGGGAGCTGCCCTTGCGCAATCCCTACGAAACTGCATAGCCGTGCTTCCGAAGCCAGCAGATCATAGTAGCTCGTGTCCCGCCTGCGGCCGTCGACGTTATACCCGATAGCAAGTAAATGACTCGCCCGGTCGAACAGGAAGTCATACTCCATACGGCTCAGTTCTCCGCACTGCAGTGCGAGCCCCTCGACAGCCGTGATCCTCTGGGCGGCGGGCTCGTTGCCCCTGCGTGCCAGTTCCCGCAACGTCGGCATCTCATCGCTACTGCGATCGGACACTGGGGCGAGAAAGGTCAATTCGTCAAGCACAGCCCTGCATTGAGCGGCAAAGGCCCGCGCCCACCATCCTGCCAGATCCTCCCGGTTGATAGTGGAATTATCGAACCGGAAAAGAAGTTCCTCTGCGTACGTTGTCAATTGAGCAAGACAGAACCGCGCAGACGAGAGTGTTGTTGGCGGAGAATCGGATGCGGACCCCAGGTCTCTCTTGAGCTGAGCAAGGACTTCGTCCAGTTTTAGGATTTTCTTGGCGTCGTCGCGGTAAATATGTTCTCCGCTATGATGAGAAGTTGAATCTTCATTTTTCAGCGCTTCCACAAGGATCTCCAGTGTGTCGGAGAGCCCGTCGAACGATCTCGGATGGATGATCCGCTGATCGGGAAGCGCCAGCAGACCCTGCCGCAAGGTGAGCAGATGGGCCGCAAGGTTCCCGCTGTCCACCGTAGACACATACCTGGGCGCAAGTGGCTTCAGGGACTGCGTGTCGTACCAGTTGTAGAAGTGGCCCCGGTATCGGTCCAGGCCCTGCATCGCGGAGAGCGCCTTTGTCGTGCGTTCGATGAACTGCC
>JAAXXJ010000168.1 GCA_013334545.1 Nitrospirota bacterium
AACTCGGTTAATTCATCCAGAAAGAGCACGCCGTTATGTGCAAGCGAGATCTCCCCCGGCTGCGGATACTGGACTGGATTGCGCTTCGCAAGCAAGGAGTGACGATCAAACTCGCGCCGGAGGACGAGGCTGTCATCGAGCGGCTCCTGAACTTCGAGCGGATCGAACGGAAAAAACTTCCGGAAAACCTGAACGCGGAACTGCGGCCCTACCAGCGGGAGGGATATGACTGGCTGGCCTTCCTGTACGAGCACCGCTTCGGCGGCTGCCTGGCCGACGACATGGGCCTCGGCAAGACGCTCCAGGCCATCAGCCTGCTTGCCGGGCTCCGGGAAGGCGTCATCGGGTCCCGGACACCGGACGAACGCCGTCCCCATCTCATCGTGGTGCCTCCGAGCCTGCTCTTCAACTGGGAGCATGAAATCGATAAATTCGCTCCGAACCTGAAGGTGTGCCTCTACGCCGGGACTAACCGGCAGGCTGACTTCAGTGCATGGGATATCGTGCTCACGACCTACGGCATCGTGCGCAGGGACATCGAAACAATGAAGGACGTTGCCTTCGACGCGATCATCTTCGACGAGGCCCAGACCGTCAAGAACATCCACGCAGGAATGACCGCCGCTGCCCGGAGGCTTACCGCGTCGTTCAAGCTCGCCCTCACGGGAACGCCGCTGGAGAACCACATCGGTGAGTACTACTCCATCATCGACCTGTCCCTGCCCGGTCTTCTCGGGGAGTACGACGAATTCCGGTCCCGGGCCCGGTCCGATTCACCCGATGCGCTGAACACTGCTCTTGCGAGGACCAGGCCGTTCGTGCTTCGCAGGACCAAGGACAAGGTGCTGAAGGACCTCCCGCCCAAAACCGAGACTGATGTGTACCTGGAACTGACCGAGGATCAGAAGGCCCTCTATACCAGGACCGTGGAAGATGTCCGCGGGACCGTAAACGACGCTTATCGGAACAGGACCCAGGCCCAGGCGGGGATCATCGCCCTGGCCGCGATCCTGAAGCTCCGTCAGATATGCGTCTCGCCCCGCCTCGTGGCAAAAGACTGGAAGACCGCGTCCCCCAAGACCGGATTCCTGATCGACAACCTCCGGGAGCTTCTGGACGAAGGCCACAGCGCCCTCGTTTTTTCCCAGTTTACTTCGTTCCTCGACGTGCTCGAACCGGATTTGCGTGATGCGGAGATCGGATACCTGCGCCTCGACGGTTCAACGCCCGTGGTAAAACGCAAGACGCTGGTGCAGAAGTTCCAGTCCGGCGACGGGCCGCCGGTGTTCCTCCTGAGCCTCAAGGCCGGAGGCAAGGGCCTGAACCTCACCCGGGCGTCCTACGTGTTTCACCTCGATCCCTGGTGGAACCCGGCCGTGGAGGACCAGGCCTCGGACCGGGCCCACCGCATCGGACAAACGCAAAGCGTCACGATCACGCGCGTCCTGATGCGCCATACGATCGAGGAAAAGATGATGGAGCTGAAGCGGAAGAAGCTGGCCCTGTACAAAGCAGTGATGGAAGGCGCCGAAGGGGCGGGAAAAGGGTCCTCGATCACGAAGGAGGATTTCGAGTTTCTGCTGGAGTGAACAGCGAGACGCAGGCCGGCCAGGGATGATCGCCGGTCAATGCGTCAGGCCGCAGCATGATCTCCGATGCCGGCACGCGATAAGAATTGCGGGTCGTCCTCCCGGGGGAGGTCGCGGATGCGCTTGTCGTAGCAGGCAAGGACCTTTTTTCGGAAAGAGCGGATTGGGGAGGGAGAAGGAAGTTTCATAGGGGAATCCCGGACTGTCACGGGATCGAGAATCGCAGCCACGCGTCAAGGAAGGATGTTTTTCTCACAGCCCGCTTTTCTATCCATAAGCCGTTATCATCCCCATCAATAGTGACAAATCCGAAGAAGTGTCCAAACCGGCCAAGCGTGCGCACAGCGTAACAGGACCGCAGGGTATCTTCCCTGGTTGCATAACTACATTCCGGCGTCTCCTCCAGAGCAACAGGAAAAGCCTTTACGAACAGATCGCCATAGAATGATGCCGGACGGAGCGCATCGCCATACTTTGACAGGAGGTAGAGGGAGAACAAGAACGATTGCTGAATAGTCGGGATGTCCGGATACCGGTCGGCGTAGGCCCAATTGAACTTTCGCGTGTATGCCTGAAACAGGGCAAAGAATGCCGGTCCATCCAAGCCCTGCTGAACAATACGCTGCCCCGCCTTCGTTGCCTGAAAGCGTTTCTTATATTTTCTGATGAAACCCGCCGCTTCCGCAATCAGCCGCACGACGTGCAGCGCCATGACGTCGGTCTCCGTCCGAAAGGACATGTATCGCCGCATCTTGGCATGTTCCGCTTCACCGAAATAGTGCAGCGCCGCGGCAAGCACGAATTTCTGCGGCAAGTTGCCCAGTGCTGTCGCCTTGAGATCCTCGTTCACCACGCCCTGCATGAGATGAGAAAAAAGTTTGAAAAACGCCGCATCGGGAAATCGCTTAATCTCAAGGTTGTAATCGATCAGACCGGGGGAATCGAAAGGATAATGGAAGAACCGATACATCTGCACCGGAGAGATCCCGCTGAAATCCTCAAGTGGCGAGGAGTTCCTCTCCCGGGTAAGCTTGTCGATGCATGCCTGCGCTTCGGCGTGTGACTCGAACTTCCGATTCTCCAAGATTTCGAGTACCGACCGGCTGAACGTCTTCGCATCCATGCGGCCGGCGGGCAGGACATCCCGGATGAGGCAGCAATCCTCGTAGACCTTGCCGCTCCCGCAGGGACAGGGGTCATTTTTACCAGCGGTTGCCATATGCTCTTATTCCCTATATTTACAAATCTTCCTTCGGCTCAAAAGCCCCGCACTCGAAATCCCTATCACCCTTTTGATCGTTCCGGGTCAATAGACACATTACTTCTTCTTTTCCGCCAGCGTTGTCCTTTTTGCAGGTGAGACAAAGGCCCGGCTTGGGAACTAGATCGGCATTGATCTCGGTCCCATCATCATTGAAATAACCGGACACCACCTGCACCGGCTCGATGCCGTTCAGGATAAGCCACTGGACGGCTTCTTCCCGCATCCAATCATCTTTAAATTTATACCATCGCTCTAGTTCGTCGGGATGGTCATTCAGGACGCTCCTGAACCGCCGGAATGCGCCCCTGTTGTTCAGGGCAAGTGAAAGCTTTTCCTGAAGTCCTTTCTTTCGCACGGACCCCGTGAAGGCAGCCATGATTTCATACCCTTCCCGGGATTCGCGCTTCGGAATGAGCAGAAATCGGTTCTTTGCATCGCCGAGGATTTTCTCGGCTATTGCAGCGAACTCCTCATCCCAATCAGCGAGCTCCGGTATTTCCTCGTCTCCGTCCTCCACAGCCCTCATCACGCTATCGGGCATGCTGATGATCTCGCCGGTCTCCGTGTCCAGATAGCCGGTCAGCTCCATATTTTCGCCCATCTCCATTTCGGAAACGAGCTCCTTGAGATCGACTTTCAGCTTTTTCATGGCAGTTATGCCTTTTTCTCAGTGTTGCCGGCGCCTCTGCCGCCTCGCGGCCTTTCTCCTAAATTTACAGATCGCCCTTGAACGCCTTATCGAGAATCGAGGGCAAAAGCGCTTCGAGCTCGGCAGCGGTCTCGGCCTGCAGTCGCTTCAATGTATCGACTTTTGTCTGCAACGCAGCCAATTCCTCCACGATCCGGCGCTGATCGGGAAGCGGTGGGACCGGAAGACTTAACGTCCGGATGTTTGTGAGATTAAGACCCGGCTTGCCCTGTCCATATTAATCTCTGATAATTCTTTCGAAGGCACAGAAGTATTGTGAATTTCTAGCACGTCTCCCAGCGGCACGATGGGCCACGCGTTACTCATTTCCGCGGCCTCTTTTCTTTTGCCACAACCCTTCCTTCCAGCATCCTCCGCGTGCGGTCAAGCTCTTCGGCCAGCGTCTTTTCATCAGGCAGCGTTGTGCGGTATTCAGCGGCCAGGATCTCGTTCGGCAGGCCTTCCAGGGCGTAACGCGCCACGGCATGATCCTTCTGGGCGCAAAGGATAAGACCGACCGGCGGATTTTCACCTGTGTGGGTCCAGTGCTCGCGGGCGTAGTTGAGGTAGAGGTGCATCTGACCTGCGTCGGCATGGGTGAACTTGCCGAGCTTGAGGTCGATGATGACGAGACAGCGAAGCTTTCGGTGAAAGAACAGGAGATCGACGCGGTACCACTCGTCGCCCACCCGGAGACGGCGCTGCCTTCCCACGAAGGCGAAATTTCCTCCCAGTTCCAGGAGAAAATGCTCCAGTTGACGAATGAGCGCTTCTTCGAGATCGTTCTCGGAATACTCATCCTTGAGCCCGAGGAATTCCAGCACGAAGGGGTCTTTGATTTCCTCTTCCGGCGTCACCGCGTCGCCGGGAAGCGGCACGGCACCCTTGTTGAGCATTGCTGCCTTGCTCCTGGACAGGGCCGTGCGCTCATAGAACTGGGAGTTGATCTGCCGGTCGAGCTGCCGCACGCTCCATCCGCCGCGCAGGGCTTCGGCTTCATAGAAGGTGCGGGCTTCCGGATGTTTCACGGATAAGAGCAGTACATAGTGGGACCAGGGGAGTAAAAATGCCTTGATAAGATCGGGAAAAGGGATGAGAGATTTCCGCGACGGCGTCTCGGAAATTTCATCTGGCATAACATCCCGGCCTGATTTGCTCGACAGTGTCGCTCGAATATTGAATTGTGAGCTTGCAACCGATTTGAGCGACAGTGTCGCTCGAATTTGTTTCGGCGAAAATGCTCTATAGAATTCTCTGAAGCGGGCAAGATTGTGACGCGAAAAACCTCGTCCAAACCGATCCGTTAAATCAGCGGCAAGCCGCTCCAGCAGTCTCTCGCCATATTCTGCCCGGCTTTTACCCCCTTGCTCATACTCCACGATCCTCCGACCGATCTCCCAGTACGCCGCGGTCATGACGGCGTTGGTTGTGCGAACCGCGGCTCGACGGGCAGCTTCAAGGAGCGCGGACACATCCGAAAGCACGGTATCGTAACCGGCAGGCTCTTGCTTTTTCCTGGAGGTAGAAGTTAATCGTTTCATGTTTCCTATCGAAAGAACTGCGCGCCGAGCGCGACAAGATTGGTATTGGCGTCGCTCTCCAACGTCATAATCGACCTGCCCCGAGCGGCAAGCTCGGAGCAAAAGGCTTTGATCTTTCCACCTTCGGCTGCATGTGCGATGAAAACAGTGTCCGCCATCGCAGCCACGAAGCGGTTTCTTGCCATTGCAGTATCTGTTGTCATCCGCTTCTCCTTTGCGGGGAACGGCGAGAGGAAGAGCAGGCGCCTTTCCGCCAGCGCAGTTTTGTGCTCTGGCTTGAGTCGCATGGTCTCGATGCTCCGAGCCGGACAGACGATCACCGGCTGTCTGCCACGTAGCAGGATGGTAAGGCATTCCTGCTCCATAGGCGAGTGAACTCCGCCAATCACGGTGACGCCGTCATCGCGCCACTTCTTCGCCAGATCGTAGGTCTTGATGATAAGATCACCGGGACACTTGGACGAACAGAAAAAGGCTGTCTTTTTCTCTTTGAGAATATCGAGGTTCCCCAGGGCAGCGACACGTGCCAGTGCCTGGTCGGCGAGATGTTTTCTTAGCCCCACCGGATAATCGCGCTCGCCCTGATTGAGATGCACAATCCCCATAGTTAATGTACGGAGTTACCGATCAAATGAATTGGACAACTGAGTCAGATTAGAAAATCTGGAGGACCTGTTCAAGATTCTTATCGGGCATCTCTAATTCCCTGAATTACAAATATTTATGAGATTATTCCAATTTTGAGCCTTATGAGGCCCATAATCGGCAATTTACTAAAATCCATAGAATTAGAGCGGCATAGAACTGCCGATAATAATCTGCACGGCGTGCACGTCATTACGCAGAATATGCCACTGCCGAATATCACCTTCTCGGGAACGTTCCCCGTGCGCCCACTTTCATCGCAGTAAATGTTAAAGACTTGGCTCATATTCCGTCCTGTGTCCCCGCGTCACCGCGCCCCCCCGTCGCCTGTCGGCTCTCTACTCATCCCGCAGCAATGCACTCTGAGAACGATCGTCCTTAACCAGCATCGAGGCTATCGCTTTAATACTGCCATTAATCCTGTCAGGGCGCCAATCAGTCCAATCAATATGGTAATCCAGTTGCGAAACAGATCGAGTCTGTCCTTCTTTTCATTCCGAATTGCGCTTCTAAGCCTTGCAATTACTTTGTTCTTCAGATAATAGCTGTCCGTCAGACCATCTTTTTCCCATTCATCATCATTAATAGTGCGTGGGTATGGAAGTAGCATTTTTTCTGCTACCGACCGCAGGTAACTCGTATGCAACGCAGATATCTTTTCCTCCTTTGCCCAAACTTCATCATAATGATCGACATCTTGATTATAAAATTCTTTTTCTGCCTGCGGTCCTTTTGTTTTTCTTATCTTATTTCCTTGTTTTGAATTTTTTTTATCTATTATGCGCTTCTCTTAGTTTAGCTTGAATAAGCGCCATCTGTATTCAAAGAACATCATGGACACATTTCCCCCTTCCACGTTTCATCTTGCCCTTTATGGCCGTATTTAATGATGAAGTCCTGTTCC
>JAAXXJ010000479.1 GCA_013334545.1 Nitrospirota bacterium
CGTTTCCCAAATGGCAGTGGACGATGATAATCATTTTAATATTATACAACAGAAAAGGAAAAAGCCCCGACGATTTGCCTTCTTCTGCGGCGCCATCCCATTGTCGCAATGAGTAGTTGGCCAAAGTCTTTGAAGATGGTCCATCGTCGTGTTCGATGCAATGCGGTAGATCCAGGTGGACAGCACGGATTCGCCACGGAAGCTGCCCCCATGACCGGTTTATCCGGCTTCCTTGAGCTTCTCAGCGAAGTATCCAGGCAGCCCGCTTGTCACGATCGCCTGTGCCGCTTTCTCCACATTATAAGAAACTCTCAGGAACTCGGCACCCACTCTGTCGGCCGCTATATCAACCAAAGTCACGCAGGCCCTCGGGTCGCCGTCCTTCGGCTTGCCCACACTCCCCGCATTGATGAATATCTTCCCGCCCTTGTCCTTCCGGTAGGGCTTATGCGTATGGCCGTAGATGAGAATGTCGGCATTGATTTTATCGGCCATTTCATGGAAGAACTTCTCTGATCGGTCCTCGTACCAATAGAGATTGTTCTTTCGCGGCGTTGCATGAAAAAGCGATGCCCTTCTGCCGTGATCCATAAACGTGATCTCAGACCGAAGGTTGCCCAGGAATTCCTTCGTATTCCGCGATGCGTGCTCCTTTGTCCAGGCAAATGATCGATTTGCCATCTCCTCCTGCACCGGGTCCTCGGCCTTGCACCCGCAGTGTTCCCGGTCGTTCGCCACTGCTTCGTCGTAGTTGCCTTGAACTCCCTCGATGCTATGTTCAATGAGGAAGTCAACCACCTCGTTCACAAAGGGCGAGTATCCGCCCAGATCGCCGAGATGGTATATCTTCTCGGCTCCGGCCTGCTGTGCCGCGTCATAGGCGGCCCGCAAAGCCTCGATGTTGCCGTGGATGTCTCCGAATACTGCAAACCTCATAGAATCACCTCAAAGCGTATCTGTACTCTTGACCCTGCAATACTCAACGCTGAAATAGATACGCTGAAAATACTTCGCCACGTTGACCAGGCTGATCAGCACGGGCACCTCGACGAGCGGTCCGATGACCGCTGCGAAGGCCGCGCCGGAATTGATCCCGAATACGGCGACAGCCACGGCAATCGCCAGTTCGAAATTATTGCTCGCTGCGGTGAAGGATAGCGTGGCGGTCTTCGGATAGTCCGCGCCGATCTTCTTTCCGAGATAGAACGACACCAGGAACATGACCACGAAATAGATCAGCAGCGGCACCGCGATGCGCAGGACATCAAGGGGAAGCTTGACAATATAGTTTCCCTTGAGCGAGAACATAACGATGATCGTGAACAGGAGCGAAATGAGTGTGATTGGGCTGATCTTCGGGATAAAGACCTTCTCGTACCATTCGCGGTCCTTCACCTTGATGAGAACGAAACGGGTCAGCATGCCTGCGATGAACGGGATGCCGAGATAGATGAACACGCTCTCGGCGATCTGCCCGATGGTCACATTGACGACCACGCCCTTAAGCCCAAACCAGTCTGGAAGAACTGTGATAAAGATATACGCATACACGGAAAAGAAAAGGACCTGAAAAATAGAGTTGAAAGCAACAAGACCTGCTGCGTACTCGGTGTCGCCGCAGGCAAGGTCGTTCCAGACGATCACCATGGCAATGCACCGGGCAAGGCCGATCATGATCAGGCCGACCATGTATTCCGGATAGGAACGGAGAAAGATGATCGCGAGCGCGAACATCAGGATCGGGCCGATGACCCAGTTCTGGACGAGCGAGAGGCCCAGTATCTTCTTGTTCCTGAAGACCTCGCCGAGCTCTTCATACTTGACCTTGGCCAGCGGCGGGTACATCATGAGGATAAGGCCGATCGCTATAGGGATATTGGTCGTGCCGATTTGGAAGCTGTTAATAAAGGCTTCCGTGCCCTGGATGAAGTACCCGAGGCCCACCCCGAGGGCCATTGCCGAGAATATCCAGAGCGTAAGAAAGCGGTCAACAAAAGAAAGCTTTTT
>JAAXXJ010000480.1 GCA_013334545.1 Nitrospirota bacterium
CCTCAGTTCCCCCGGTCTTTCATCAGCGAACCGATGGACGTGTCGAATTTCTCCTGCTGTTTCATGAACTCCTTCAGGCTCGCCTTATCCTGTCCCTTGATATGCGCCTTGATGGAGAGGGCTACCTTCCGTTCACCCCGGTCGACCTTCAGGATCCGTGCGGTGACCGTATCGCCTTCTTTGATCTCGGCGGAATCCCGAGGGATCTCCGAAAGGGGTATCAGCCCTTCGATCCCGAACTCCAGCTCCACGAAAAGCCCGAAGTCCGTCTTTTTCGCCACCTTAACGGTCTCATCCTGCCCTACCGGATAGCGTGCGGGAATGTCCTTGTCCCACGGGTCCGGCGAGAGCTGCTTGATCCCCAGCGAGATGCGCTGCTTCTGTGCGTCGATGTTCAGGACCACCGCCCGGGCAGTCTGGCCCTTCTTGAGAAGGTCCGACGGATGTTTCACGTGCCTGGTCCAGGACATATCGGAGATGTGGATCAGGCCGTCGATTCCCTCCTCGATACCGACGAAGGCGCCGAAATCGGTGATGGTCCTCACCTTGCCTTCGACCGTGGAGCCCACAGGGTAGCGCTGCCCGATGGTGTCCCAGGGATTCGGGCCGACCTGCCTGATGCCCAGGGAAATGCGCTTGGCTGCCGGGTCAACGGCAAGCACCTGGGCCGCTACGGTATCCCCGACCGCCATGATCTTGGATGGATGCTTGATCTTCTGGGTCCACGACATCTCGGAAACGTGAACGAGTCCTTCTACGCCGTGTTCCAGCTCGACGAATGCGCCGTATTCCGCGAGGCTGGTCACCTTGCCGTGCACGCGAGATCCTACGGGATATCGCTCCGCCGCCGAAAGCCAAGGGTCCGGCGACCGCTGCTTGAGTCCCAACGATATCTTCTGTTTTTCCCGGTCGAACTTGAGGACGATCGCCTCTACCGTGTCGCCAGGCTTGAACAGCGCTGACGGATGGCCGATCCTGCCCCACGACATGTCCGTCACATGGATGAGACCGTCGATGCCGCCCAGGTCCACGAACACACCGTAGTCCGTCACGTTCTTCACGATGCCGGACACGGACGTGCCCTCGACAAGGCCGGCGAGGAGGGCCTCCTTCCGGACATTCTGCGCGCTCTCCAGGAGGGCCCTGCGCGAAAGGACGATGTTCCCGCGGCCCGAGTTCATCTTGATGATCTTCAGGTCCAGCACCTGGCCCAGGTACTGGTCGAGGTCACGGACGGGCTTGATGTCGATCTGGGAGCCAGGCAGAAATGCCGGAACGCCGATGTCGACCATGAGCCCTCCCTTGATGCGGGAAAGGACCCGTCCCTTGAGAACCGTGCCGTTCTGATAAGCCGCGTTCAGGTCATCCCATGCCTGCAGCTTCTTCGCCTTCTCGCGGGAAAGGATGAGGTTCCCCCGCGAATCCTCCGCCTCCTCCAGGAACACCTCCAGTTCATCGCCGGGCTTGAGCGATGCAAGCTCCTCGGGCGCGAACTGCTCGACCGGGATGATGCCGTCGGATTTGTACCCGAGGTCCACCAGGACCGCATTGGACTGCACCCGCAGCACCCGTACCTTAACGAGAGACCCCTTCTGAAAGCTCTTTAGAGACTGACTGTACAGCCGCTCGAATTCGCTGCTTTCCGGTTCGGCCTCATGCGAATCCTCGAACTCCACATCACCGCTGCTCATGCTCATGACACTACCTTTCCTCCTACCGTCATTTATCCTCAATAAAGCATTAAGACACTTCAAAAGCTCATTAACACCATGATATTGGCGGATAGGATCCCAGAAAAATATTGAAGCTCCCTGCAGCATGCTGCAGGGAATCTTCGATCCCCAAGGTAGAATGTTTATCCTAGTCGCTCGCTAACCCCGCAGCAAGCTGCGGGGCATGCGCTCGCTCCTGGATTCACCCGCCCGGGGAACTACCGGTCAAGGATAAGTCCGCCGCTATCCGACCCTTTGCCGATTTGATCATGGCCGCATGTCTTTGCTGGA
>JAAXXJ010000169.1 GCA_013334545.1 Nitrospirota bacterium
CCCTTCGAACTCCGTCAACGCGTAGACCTTATAGCCCTTCTCCACGAGCTTCTTATTCCCGCCAACGTCCGGCAGGTCCACGATGAAGGCCATCTCCACGATCGTGCCGCCGAGCTTCTCGATCAGCGCGGCGGCCGCGAGCGCCGTGCCGCCCGTGGCAAGCAGGTCGTCGATCAGCAGCACCCGGTCGCCCTTCTTGATGGCGTCCTTGTGGACCTCGATCCTGTCCGTGCCGTACTCAAGCTCATACTCCTGCGAGACCACCTCGGCCGGCAGCTTGCCCTTCTTTCGGATAGGCACGAACCCCTTGCCGAGCGTGTAGGCCAGCGCGCCGCCGATGATGAAGCCCCGCGACTCGATGCCCACGATGACGTTGAAGTTGTAGTTCTCATGGATGTACCGCTGTGTGATCGTGTCGATCACCAGCCGGAACCCCACGGGGTCCTTGATGAGCGTGGTGATGTCGCGGAACATGATGCCTTTTTTGGGGTAGTTTGGCACGGTCCTGATCTTTGACTTGATCGTCATGTATTCTCCCTAAGAAATGAACTCATGGTCTTTGACACAGATCAATGCGGATAAGAGCCTATGAAAAATCATGATTCTTCATAGCCTTTCTCAGTGTATATCAGTGTCAAAGATTCTTTATTCCTTATTCTGAACTTCTCCATACTCTTTCACTCCCATCTCATACAGGTCCCCGCCGCGGACATCGTTCACCACGAAGACGGGGAAGTCCTCCACCTCGAGCCGCATGACCGCCTCGGTGCCGAGCTCAGGGTACGCGATGACCTCGGCCTTCTTGATGGCCTTTGAGATGAGCGCGCCTGCACCGCCGATGGCGGCAAAATAGACGGCCGTATTCTTCCTGATGGAGTCCTTGACCTCGGTTCCGCGCGGTCCTTTTCCGATCATGCCCTTGAGACCATGCTCGAGCAAATACGGTGCGTACTTGTCCATACGGTAGCTCGTGGTCGGACCGGCAGCGCCGATAGGCCTGCCCGGCGGTGCGGGTGTCGGGCCCGTATAGTACAGCACCTGGCCCGTGAGGTCGAAGGGGAACGGCTGTCCTTTCTTGTGGCCTTCGACCATGGACTTGTGGGCCATGTCCCTGCCGGTGTAGATGACGCCCGTGATCAGAACCCGGTCGCCTGCCTTGAGCTTCATGATGACCTCGTCGGTCAGGGGTGGAGTAATTTTTATTGGAGAAGTCATGGTTTAACTCTTTCAGCTTGCCGGCTTGCAGGCTTGCAAGCTAAGATGAACCTCTGCGTCGTCTGTGGTGAAAACGTCTCTATAATGTTATCGTCTTGTGCCTTGCTGCATGGCAGTTGATGTTCACCGCAACCGGCAGGCTCGCAATGTGACACGGATGGGTCTCCACGTGCACGGCCATGGCCGTCACCTTCCCGCCGAGCCCCTCGGGCCCGATGCCCATCCGGTTCACCGCCTTCAGCAGCTCCTCTTCGAGCGATGCGAGCTCAAGCTTCGGGTTGGGGCTGCCGATATGCCGGAGGAGCGACTTCTTTGCCATCACCGCAGCCTTTTCGAACGTGCCGCCGATGCCGACACCGACAACGATCGGCGGACAGGGATTGGCCCCTGCCTTCCTGACACATTCCAGAATGAAATCCTTAATGCCCTCGATCCCTTCGGTGGGGCGGAGCATCCTGATGGCGCTCATGTTCTCGCTCCCCGCGCCCTTGGGCATGAAGGAGATCCTGAGCTTATCGCCCGGCACAACCTCGGTATAGATGATGGCCGGCGTGTTGTCGCCCGTGTTCTTCCGGGTGAGGGGATCGACAACGGACTTGCGGAGAAATCCTTCCTTGTATCCCTTGCGCACGCCTTCGTTGATGGCGTCGGTGAGGAACCCGTTCTTGATCCTCAGGTCCTGGCCGACCTCGACGAAGAACACCGCGATGCCCGTGTCCTGGCAGATGGGGATGCGGTCCTCGCGGGCGATGCGGGCATTCTCCTTGAGGAGGCCGATGACCTCCTTGGCCGCAGGCGACGTCTCGGCCTCCTGCGCCCGGTCGAAGGCCGTGCAGACGTCCTCGCTCAGCTCGTAGGACGCTTCGATGCAGACCTGGGCGACATTGTCCCGAATCTCGTCTACGTGAATTTCGCGCATCCCGACTTCACCGCCTCTACGGACTTCATGAACGCGATCCGCTCCTCGTCGTTCAGTTTGACCTCGATCACCTGCTCGATGCCCTTCGCGCCCAACTTCACCGGCACGCCGGCGAACACGCTCTGCACGCCGTACTCGCCTTCCAGCAGGACCGAGCAGGGAAGGATCTTCTTCTTGTCGAGCAGGATGGACTCCATCATCTCCAGGGTCGCCACCGACGGCGCGTAGTAGGCGCTCCCGGTCTTGAGCAGGGCGACGATCTCGGCGCCCCCGTTCCGGGTCCGCTCCACGAGCGCCTTGATCCGGTCGGCGCTCAGGAGCTCGGGAAGGGGAATGCCGGCGACCGAGGAGTACCGCGGCAGCGGCACCATCGTGTCCCCGTGGCCGCCCATCACGAAGGCGTTGATATTCTCGACGGATACGGCCAGCTCCAGGGCGATGAAGGTCCGGAACCGCGCCGAGTCCAGGACGCCGCCCATGCCGATGACCCGCTCCTTGGGGAACCCGCTGGCCTTCATGGCCACGAATGCCATGATGTCCATGGGATTGGTCACCACGATCATGACGGCCTGCGGTGAGCGCTTCGCCGTCTCCGCCGCGACCTGCTTCACGATGTCGCCATTCGCCGCCAGGAGGTCGTCCCGGCTCATGCCGGGCTTGCGCGCCAGGCCGGCGGTAATGACGATGATCTCGGAACCCGCCGTATCATCGTAATTGTTCGTCCCGGTAACGCAGGTATCGTAGCCGAGCACCGGTCCCGCCTCCAGGAGGTCCAGCGCCTTGCCCTGCGGCACCCCTTCCATCACGTCGATCATCACGACGTCCACATGGTCGCGTTCCGTGATCCGCTGCGCCAGCGTGGCGCCCACGTTCCCTGCCCCGACAATCGTTACCTTCTTCCGCACAAAACACCTCCCTGAAGTCAGTGAATAGTAGCGAGCGATAAGAGCTTCTCTCGTCTCTCGTCCTTCATCTCTATTTCACAGTTTTGTTATCTTGATCTTGTCGATCTTCCTGCCGTCCAACTCCAGGATTTCGAACTTCAGGTCCTTGTACCGGAGCTGCTCGCCCACGCGGGGCATCCTTCCGAAAAGGCCGAAAACGAACCCGCCGATGGTGTTGAAGTCCTTCGTGTGAATGTGTACATCGAGCAGCTCGTTCACTTCGTCGATCTCGGCCTGGCCGGATACCATCACGTTCTTTTCGTCAACAACCTCAACGTCCCTGTCCACGGACTCCAGTTCGTCGTGGATACTGCCCACGATCTCCTCAATGAGGTCCTCCAGCGTCACCAAGCCCGCCGTGCCGCCGAACTCGTCGATGACGATGGCGATCTGGAACTTGTCCCGCTGCATCTCGGCAAGGAGCTCGCTGACCTTCTTGTTCTCGGGGATGAAATAGGCCTGCCGAATGAACGGCTGGATCGGGTCATCTCGTTTCACGTCGCCCGAGGACATAGCGATCAGAATGTCCTTGACGTACAGGATGCCGATGACCGTGTCCACGGTCTGCTCGATGACCGGGTAGCGCGAAAAACCGAACTCGGAGACCAACGCGAGCACGTCCTTGATGACCGCGGCGGCAGGGATGCTGACGATCTCGGTACGCGGCCGCATGGCCTCCGATGCCAAGGTGTCGCCAAACTCAAAGACCTTGTGCAGGAGCTCCTTCTCCTCCTCCTTGAGGGCCCCCTCCTCCTCGCCGAGGTTGATCATCGCCTTGATGTCCTCCTCCGTCACCACCGCGGTGCAGGAAAGCCCCCGCGTCGCGGCGGGACCGGAGAAGAGGTCCGCGGCGGCGGCGACCATGCGGGAAACGGGGGAGACCAGTTTCATGACGAACAGCATGGGATAGGAAACGATGAGCGCCAGGCGGTCAGGATCGCGCGCGGTGAGCCCCTTGGGCGCAAGCTTGGCGAACAACACGACCACGATGCTCATCACGACCGCAGTGACCGCTGTCGCTGCAAGCGTTCCGCCGAACAGATGCAGCGCGATGACCGTGCTCAAGACCACCGCCAGGACAAGGAAGAAGTTCTCCACCAGCAGGAGGGCGCTATGCAAGCGTTCCCGCTCAAGGGCGAGCTTCAGCGCTGCTTCGGCCCGGGCGTTCCCCGCATCGGCAAGCTGATGCAGACGCGCCTTGTTCGCGAACAGCATGGCCGTTTCGGAGGCGGCGAAGAACGCTGCCATCAGGATGCTGGCGATCACTCCGGCAAAAAGGTACATGTGTTCGGAAAGAAATGTCGTGAACGAATCCATAGGTATATAAGGAGTACCCCGTATTGATAAGATTTGGCCCAGCCAGAGAACCCAGAGAAGGACCGGGGACAATTGAATTTTCGTAATCTTTTCCCTATGTCCTCGGAGCCCTCTGCGGCAAAATCTTCATGCTCTTGTCAGTATACGCTGCATGGCCAGGGGGTCACGAACTGTTGAAGCTCCCTGCAGCAAGCTGCAGGGAATCTTCGATCCTCAAGGTAGTACTATTTATTCTAATCGCTCGCTAACCCCGCAGCAAGCTTCGGGGAATGCGCTCGCTCCTGGATTCAATGCTTGCCGGGACCCTTGCCCCTTTGCCCGGGCCTCACGCTGTCAGATCTTCTCCCCCGTCACGCGGATCACTTCATCGAACGTCGTCTCGCCGGCCAGCATCTTCCGGACCGCTCCCTCGCGGAGGGGCACCATGCCGTCCGCAATGGCCGTTCGTTTGATGAACTCGGCATCGGCCTTCTCGGTTACCAGCGGGCGGATCTTGTCGTTCACTTCCATGACCTCGAAGATGCCGGTCCTGCCGAGGTAGCCGGTGCCCCGGCACTGGGCGCAGCCCTCGCCGTACTTCACCATGATGGGTTTGCTCAGGTCCGAAGCGAGGCCCACGGCAGCGGCCTCTTCGGGCAGCAGCTGGTACGACCGTTCGCAGTGTTTGCAGATCTTCCGCAACAGCCTCTGGGCCATGATGCCCACGACCGTGGAAGCGATGAGGTATGGCGGCAGACCCAGGTCCAGGAGACGGGTGATGGAACTGGGCGCATCGTTCGTGTGCAGGGTCGAGAAAACCAGATGGCCGGTCAGGGAAGCCTGAACCGCATTCTCGGCGGTCTCGAGGTCGCGGACCTCGCCCACCATGATGACGTCCGGGTCCTGGCGCAGGATGGTCCGCAGCGTCGTGCCGAAGGTGACGCCGATCTGCGGCTGGACGCCCACCTGGTTGAAGCGGTCATACACCATTTCGATGGGATCCTCAACGGTGATCACGTTCACTTCGGGTGTGGAAATGGTCTTGAGGGCTGAATAAAGCGTCGTGGTCTTGCCGCTGCCCGTTGGGCCGGTGACGAGGATGATACCGTGGGGCCGGGCGATAAAGGAACGGAACAGCTCGTACTCCCGCGGCGAGAACCCCAGCTCTTCCAGGTCCTGCAGGATGATGTCGGGGTCGAAGATCCTGAGAACCACCTTCTCGCCGAAGGCCACGGGCATGGTGGAAACGCGGAACTCGACCTCGCGGCCCTTGTATTCGGTCTTGATGCGGCCGTCCTGGGGCCTGCGCTTCTCGGCGATGTCCATGCGGGAAAGCATCTTGACGCGCGAGACGAACGCCGGATGCACCTGCTTCGGCACCTTATGGATCGTGTGGAGCATGCCGTCTATCCGGAACCGGACCTCGGAATGGTCGCGTTTGGGCTCGATGTGGATGTCGCTGGCCCGCTGGTCGAAAGCATACCGGAACAGGAACTCGACGGCGTTCACGATGTGCTTGTCCGTGGCCTCGATCTCGGTCACGGCCTTCATCTTCACGAACTGCTCGAGGTTCCCGAGGTCCACCTCCGAGCCCATCTCCTTGGCCGCAGCGCTCACCGAGGAGCGGAACCCGTAGAACTCGGTGATGATCTTCAGGATGTCCGTCTTGGGCGACAGCATGCGGGCGACCTTGTACCCCATCCGCTCGATGTTCTCCACGACCTCGAGGTTGTAGGGGTCCGAGACGGCGACAATGAGCTTGTCCTCGGCCCGCCCGACCGGCACGGCGCTGTTCTTCCGGGCAAAGGCCCGGGGAAGGATCTGGGTGACGATCTCAGGATTAAGCTTCAGGGGGTCGATCTTCGTGAACGGCATGCCGGCATGCCGGGCAACGGCCTCGGTGATCATGTCCTCGGTGAGCTTCTTGCCGAACTCGCCGGGCAGCTCCAGTTCAAGGCTTACCGCTACCTCGATGGCGGACACCTCGTCCTCGAGAAGCACCCTGCCCCGGAGATGGTCTCCCCGTGCCTTCAGGATCTTCATCCGCTGGACGTCCTGCTTCAACTTGATCTCTTTGGCCTGCTCGGGCCCGATCATTCCCGCCCTGAGCAGGATATCGGAAAGCATCTCTGTGGTAAGTCTGTTCATAAATGATGCATGAAGAAAAAGAAGAACCTCTTGTTCGCCAC
>JAAXXJ010000481.1 GCA_013334545.1 Nitrospirota bacterium
CCTCACCGGGAAGACTGACGGATCGCCCGGGAAGATGTCCCTTGTCGTCCAGGATGCGTTCATCATCCATGGCAAGAGGTATTCGGGGAGGCAGAAGCGTGAGAAAAGCCTGCCGGCCATGGTCGTCGGAAGAAAAGACCTTGCGGCAATTTATTATGCTGTTGAGCAGGGAACAATGTTATATATCTACCGATAGATGACATATCAGGCTCTGCGGCACTATTTTGCCGAAGATGACCCATGATACACACGGTAACGTGAGCGGACGATAAGTGTAACCATTCGTTACTGATCATGTAATAGAGCAAAAAATCACACATTTCTGTATCACACTATTTAAAATCACAAGTTTATACTATCTGTTTTTTTCGACATCGAAAATAAAGAATAGTTCATTATTTACGAGCCTACTTTATGGATAGATTTTTTATAATCGTGGTTTTCATCATTAAAAATATATATTATTCAAACCATTAAGATGCGCTGAGCCCCATTCAGCTGATCGGCAGCGACGCACCAATATTTTTCTCAACAAACGCTTTTCCTGTTCTCACCGCTTCACAGCCCCTTACGATTCTGCACCTGCCTGTTTCCCCGAATTTGGTATTTTACTTGCTTAGATAATATAAGCATGCAGAATATTTTTTTATAAAGAGGTCATTCTTTATTATTAATGACTATGCCCAGCGTTATTGCAGAGGACATCGTTGTATTTTTGAAGAACGTGCCACCCTTCCAGTTCCTGGAGGAGGCGGCTCTGCGGGCTGTTGCGGAGAACCTTACCATCGAGTTCTATCCCAAGGACACGGTCATTCTGAAACAGGACACCCCCGCGAGCGACTCACTCAGGATCATCAAGAAAGGCGGCGTCATAGTCTCGGTGCGGACCGAGAACGGCGAAGAGGTGATCATCGACCACCGGGGAGAGGGCGACACCTTCGGTCTCATCTCGCTTATGGGACAGGACCGGCAGAAGACCACGGTCGTGGCACTCGAGGACACCATTTGCTTTCTCCTGGGGCGGGAAAAGATCCTTGAACTGATCGAATCCAATCCGGCGTTCACTGAATATTTTCTCCAGAGCCATTTCACGAAGTACGTGGACAAGGTCTACCGGGAGATGCACAGCAAGAGCCTCTTCTACGGAAGCAGCGACCATCTCCTGTTCACGACGCCTGTGGGCGATATCGCGACCACCGGCGTTGTCGCGGTCGAGCAAGATACCACGATCCGGGATGCTGCGCTGGAGATGTCGAAAAACCGCATCAGCTGCCTGATCGTCATTGACCGGAACGGACTTCCCGCGGGCATCATCACGGACCGCGACCTCCGGGAGAAGGTCGTTGCCCGCGGCCGGAGCGTGAGCGACCCGGTCAAGGACATCATGACCCTGCCGCTCATCCGCGTGGATGTGAAGGACTACTGTTTCGAAGCGGTCCTCAAGATGATCAAGCACAACATCCACCACATCCTGGTGATCAAGGAGGGGCGGCTCAAGGGGGTCCTTTCGAACCATGACCTCATGCTGCTGCAGGGTTCGTCGCCGCTCTCCTTTGCCAAGGACCTGGAAAGCCAGGAGAGCATCGATGGCTTGGTGCCGGTCTCCGCGAAGATCAACCGGGTGGTGGGCCTCTTGCTGAAAGAGGGCGCTCGGGCAAGCAACATCACGAAGATCATCGCCGAGTTGAACGACCGGCTCGTGCGCAAGGTGCTGGAGTTCGCCGAAAGGAAGTTCGGGAAGCCGCCGGTGCCCTATTGCTGGCTCTCCTTCGGGAGCGAGGGCCGGAAGGAACAGACCTTCAAGACCGACCAGGACAACGCCATCGTCTACGCGGACCCCGCGGGCGCGGCCCAGGAAGAAGCGGCGCAGAGATACTTCGCCGATTTCGCGCTCTATGTGCGCGACGGCCTGGTGAAGTGCGGCTTCCCGCTCTGCCCGGCGGACTTTATGGCCAGCAATCCGAAGTGGTGCCAGCCACTTTCGGTCTGGAAGAAG
>JAAXXJ010000170.1 GCA_013334545.1 Nitrospirota bacterium
CGGCCCGATTCACGACCATAAAGACAGACCAGGCACCGTCTACATACTGCAAGGAACGATCACTGACCATCGAAATGGAGTCGCTACGGACTATGGGCCAGGAGTGGGCTGGCCCGAGGATAGGAACACCATACACTGGCTTGAGAACAGAGGAACGATTCCGGCAGTGGAGATCTCGGTCGATATAGTCAGGCAAGAGTAAGCTCGGGCCCGACATCTAACACGGTCGGCCTAACACGCGGCTCAACCGGACGCGCTTCAGTCGGCCTCGCCTCCTTTCGCGCGCTGGTTAGCCATAACGTTCCCAGGGGGTGCCATGTTTGCTGGTCATCTAGGCGCCGCGCTCGCCATCGGGCGAGCCGAGCAGCGCATCAATATCGGCGCTTTCGTCTTTGCCTCGCTCCTGATCGACTTTGCGCTCTGGCTCTTCGTGCTCCTGGGCTGGGAATCGGTCACTATCCCCGCTGATTACGCCAGCACCCATCAGCCGGAGTTCGTCTTTTCCTATTCCCACAGCCTGCTCGCCATCATCGCGTGGTCCGCATCGGCGGGCATTGTCACGTTCCTGTGGTATCCGCACCTCAAGGGGCCAAAGCTCCGTGCCGCCGCGTTCGTTGCGCTTGCAGTCTTCTCGCACTGGCTGCTCGATGACCTCGTCCATGTGGCCGGATTGCCGCTTGCCGGCGCCGGTTCTTCAAAGGTCGGCCTCGGGCTCTGGCGGAACATGCCTGTCGCGCTCGCGGTCGAAGGCCTTATCCTTGTGATCGGCCTCGGTCTCTTTCTTTCCCATTCCGGCCTGCCCTTGGCCAGGAAGTTCTGGCTCTCCGTGCTGTCGCTCGTTACGCTTGTCTTCACGGTGGTTGGAATGACCATCGCGCCCCCTCCCCCGTCCGTGACCGCCATGGCTGCGAGTTCCCTGGTCACGGTCCTCCTGGTGAGCAGCCTCGCCGGGTAGATCGGCAGGCAGCCTCATGAAGGACAGGAACATCAAGACATTTGAACCGCGAGGGCGCGAGGGACGCGAGGAAGGCAAAACCAAAGAAAAAATCATCTTTTCTCGGGTTTTAATTCAAGGACGAGGTTCCCTCGTGCTCCTCGCGCCTTCGCGGTGAGAATTCCTTGTTGGTGGCCGTTCCCCCGTGTCCCTGTCAGGTATTGCACCATGACCAACCAACCCCTCATCATCTCCTCCTGGCCCCGCGCCATCCTGCATCTGGACGCCGACGCCTTCTTCGCGGCCTGCGAGCAGGCCATCCACCCGGAGCTGAAAGGCCGCCCGGTCATCACCGGCAAGGAGCGCGGCATCGTGGCTGCGGCGAGCTACGAGGCCAAGGCGCGCGGCGTGCAGCGCGGGGTGCGGCTCTCGGACGTGAAGAAGCTCTGCCCTGACGCCGTCATCCTCCCGTCGGACTACGAGACCTACAGCCTCTTTTCGGTGCGCATGTTCGAAATATTAAGACGCTTTTCGCCAGACGTTGAGGAATATTCCATCGACGAAGCCTTCGTGGACCTCACCGGCCTGCGCCGGAGCTTTCACGGTTCGTACGAGGAGATCGCCGAGAAGATGCGGGCTACAATCAAGCAGGAGCTCGGCATCACCGTGTCCGCCGGCGTGAGCCTTTCGAAGGTCCTTGCAAAGATCGGTTCGAAGCACAGGAAACCGGACGGTCTCACCATGATCCCGGGCAGGGACATCCACTTGTTCCTCGGGAGCCTGCCCGTGGAGAAGGTATGGGGCATCGGGCCGAACACTGCGGCCTATCTCGCCAAGCACGGCATCAGGACCGCCCTGGAGTTCGCACTGAAGGACGAGGCGTTCGTGACAAGATACCTTTCCAAGCCCTACCAGGAGATCTGGCACGAACTGAACGGCAGGAGCGTCTACCCGGTCACCACGGAGACCAAGAGCACCTACCAGTCCATCGGCAAGGCAAAGACCTTCACCCCTCCCTCTACAAACGAGACCTTTGTCTTTGCACAGCTCTCCAAGAATCTGGAGAACGCCTGCATCAAGGCACGGCGCTACCACCTGGTCGCCAAAAGGGTGATCATCTTCCTCCGGCAGCAGGACTACCGGAGCACCGGCGTTGAGCTGAAGCTGAGCCGCCCCACGGCATTCCCGTCCGAACTGTATCCGCTGCTGCGCGAGGGGTTCCGTGACCTGTACCTGGCCCATACCCCCTACCGCCAGACCGGCGTCGTCCTGTCCGGCCTGGTGGCGGAGAGCGGCGTCCAGTACGGGCTCTTCGAGGACACAACGAAGATCGAGAAGATGGCGAAGATCTACGAGAGCATCGACGAGCTCTCCCGGAAGTACGGCAAGCACGCGGTCCAGCACGGGGCCAGCCTGCCGACAAAGCTGCAGGCCCAGCACGAGGGAGAACGGGGCGATGTGCCGGTGCGGAAGGCTGATCTGTTCAAGGGGGAGAATAGACGGCAGCGGCTGGGACTGCCGATGCTGCATATCAAGGTGTGATGCCGGTGGAAGGGCCTGTCAAGAGGACGGCAAGAGGAGGTCCGGCGATTCAGGGGAACAGTGCCCGCTGGTCCTTTCGGAGCTGGGAGAATCTCTCTTCCGGCAGATGGAACAAGTTCTTGAAGACCCGGTTCATCACCGAGACCAGCTGGCGAAACTTGTAGGCATCGTGGTGAGAATCTCCCGTCTGCTCGGAGGCGCGCCAGCTCTCCACATCGGAGATGCGCAGCTCCACGCCCATTGTATGCTGCTCCGTCCGTTTCCCGATCCGGTCCCGCTGCGCATAGAGCGGCGTGCCGGGGATCAGGATCTCATTTGTGGCCTCGGCGCGATGGATCGGCAGGGAAAAGGCGATCTTGCACTGGAACTTCCGGTGGCCCTTCGAGGTATGGACGTTCTTCTCGGCGTTCATGCCCAACGCTTCATAGAAGGTCCTAGCCTGGGCCAGCAGTACGGCTTTGTCCGGCAGGACGTCACCTCCCCCGCTCCGTGCGAGGCTGATCATCAGCCGCCGCACCGCCTCCCGCATGTACTCCGGGCCGTCGAATAGCGTCTGGGTGATGGAGTGGGACGCCGTGTTCTCCTGTAGGATCACCCCTCGTTTCTGGATGGCATGGAAGAGCTTGAGCGTGTCATCCATGCTCTTCAGGATAAAGGTGATCGCCAGGATGTCCCGTATGTCATAGGCCTCCCCTTCCACGTTCTTCCCCAGCTTGATGACCATGCTTTCCGGGCTCTTGAGCCGCGCCTTGATCTCGGCGATATCGACGTCCACACCGTCGCCGCTGTTGAAGACCAGACAGCCCCGCGAGGGATCAACGACCAGAGACTCCTTCAGGCGGTGAAAGAACAACGATATCTTGACAAAGGCCCGCCGGGCTGGTTCATTGTCGGGGATGTGCGCCGGATGCTCCCAGTCGTACTGGTAGAGGTCGTCGAGCCGCTGCCCCTGCGATTCCAGGAAGAAGCCCAGCTGGACGTAGTCGTTGATGTCCTGGCTGTCCTCCTCGACCGATTTGATCAGATGCACCATCTTGAGCAGACAGCAGGCGGCTTGCTGCCACGGTGCCGGCACGTCGAAGGACCCTCCCGGGTAGCCGGCAAAGACCCGGCGATACTTGCGCGACGAGGCGAGCAGCAGGAGGTGGCGGGGGTCTTCGTCGATGATGCGGCGGAAAAACGGGTCCTCCAGGACCGCTGCAGCGCCGTTGATAGCAGCACGGCAGTTCCGGTACAGGCCGGCGTTCGGTGACCTAAGGGCGGCAAGCCCGCTCAGCTGTTCCGTCACGAAGGGAAATATCCCGTTGAAGAGAGATGTGTACGCGCGCCTGATGTACTGACCGGCCCGTGCGAGTTCGCTCTCCTGCAGTTCGTCGGCGACGAGCGTGTCAAAGCCGCGATTGGCCATCATACGGGCTGCCTGCCTGAGGGATGATGCGTAATCCCTTGCAGGCAGAAGCAGGAATGGTGTCATCTCGGCCCGGTCGAGGATGGAGCCGAATATCTCGTGGTATAGTTCCTCATCTGGAGGCGTCGTTTCCATGAAAGAGGCCTTTCGGAGCAGCACCGCGATTGCGAAGCAAACAGAATCACCCGCTCCTGGATTCAACCATCCTTCTGCGGGATAGTAACGCTTCCCACTTATGAGAAGCGCACACCCGTGGTGCCATGGTCACCCTATCGTAAGCACCTTCGCGCCGCGGATCTTCCGCTCCTTCAGTTCAAGGAGCGCAACGTTGGCATCGGCGAGCGGATACTCCTGCACGTCGGGCCTGATCGGGATGTCCGCGGCCATCTGCAGAAAGTTCTCCACGTCGCTCCGCGTGATGTTCGCCACGCTCTTGATCTCCTTTTCCATCCAGAGATCGCGGGCATAGTCGAGCACGAGCAGGGCGTCTTTGTCCGTGTCCGCCTTGCGAATGGCGTTGATGACCAGCCGCCCGCCCTTTTCGAGATTTCGCAATGCGTCAACAACAGGTTTCCATGCAGGGGTCGTGTCGATGATGGCGTGCAGTTTTTCCGGCGGATCGTCCCCGGTATCGCCTGCCCAGACGGCACCAAGGTCCTTTGCGAACGTACGCTCCCCTGCTGTGCGGGAGAAGACGGAGATGTTCGAGGCGGGATACCGGTGCCGCACCATTTTCAGCACGAGATGGGCCGAGGCCCCGAAGCCGGTCAGCCCGATGT
Source organism: Nitrospirota bacterium (assembly GCA_013334545.1). GTDB lineage: Bacteria > Nitrospirota > UBA9217 > UBA9217 > UBA9217 > JAAXXJ01. The sequence goes on from JAAXXJ010000170.1 coordinate 4,664, forward strand.
TCTCGCCGTCCTTCAGATTTGCCAGACGCAGCGAGCGAAAGCCGATGGCCCCGGCGCACAAGAGCGGCGCTGCTTCCGCGTCGGAGAACGCCCCGGGTATCCCGTAGGCAAACGCTTCCGGGACCGTCGTATATTCCGCATAGCCTCCGTCCGCATCCCTTCCCGTTGCCTTGAAGTCGCTGCAGAGGTTCTCCCTGCCGGTCCGGCAGAAAGCACATTTCCCGCAGGAGGAATGGATCCAGGCGATCCCTACCCGCTCGTTGTCCTTGAATCTGGTCGCCTGACTTCCGCGGTCGACCACGCGTCCCACGATCTGATGACCAGGGATGACCGGGAACTTTGAAGGCGGCGTCCTTCCTTCGATCTCGTCCAGCTCGGTGTGGCAGACGCCGCAGGCCGAGATCTTCACAAGGACCTCGTTGTCCCGGGGAACCGGGATCGGCAGATCGACCAGTTCAAGCGGCGATGCGTTGTTCGCGATGTCCGTGATCTTCCTGAGCACCATGGCTTTCATAGCGTTCGATCTCCTGCTGCATGCTGCGGGTAACGCGCTCGCACCAATGACCTTATTGCCGCGAAACGCAGAGCTCAGCGAGGCAACAAGGGATCAAGATATTATTGTTATTTAATTACGGCAAGCTTTTCTCTGTGCACTCGGTGACCACGGTGTTGTGCGCCTTTGCGAAGAACCGGCTGGCCCGTTCCCGCGCTTCCTCCACGCTGTTGCTGGCTTGAACCTTCGTTGCCAGGTGATGGCCGAACGCATAGTTCCGGGCAAAATACGTGGTGAACTGCTTCAGCCTGCCGAGCCTGCGTTCAGGCGTGAAATGTTCGAACAGCAGATCGAGAAATCTGCCATACACGGTCGGTAAAAAGACCGCCGGCTCCGCAATGCTGTTGCCGCACAGCTCCCGGGCGGTTTCGGCAAAGAGCCAGGGACGTATGACCGCACCGCGCCCGAGCATCAGACCGTCTGCGCCCGATGCGGCCAGACAGTCTTTTGCGTCCTGAACTGAGAAGATCCCGCCGTTGGCAATGACCGGGATCTTGAGCCGCTCTTTGATCCCGGCAATATGTTCCCACCGCGGCCTTCTGGCAAAGGATTCATGTTTAAGTCTTGCATGGACCGAGAGCATGTCAATGCCTTCGTCTTCGAGCATGGTGCAGAAGGACCTTAATCTCTGCTCGTCGAGCTCGGTGCCGAGCCGGATCTTCGCGGTAAGGGGCAGCGAGGTCCGCTTCCGCGCCTCTGCAATGATCGGCCGGACATTCTCCGGCTGTTCCATCAGGCTGAAGCCGGCGCCGAACCTGCCCACGGCAGGGGCCGGGCAGCCCATATTGAGGTCAACTGCATCCGCATGCACGGCATGAAGCACGTCGATGGCACGAGCGATCTCCCCTGCCATGGAGATCAGGAGCTGATAGGAAAGCGGCTTTTCCGACGCGGTCCTGATCAGGTAGGGCGAGATGGCGGGGTTTTCCGTGGGCAGCCGTTTTGCCGAGAGCATCTCTGTGGACAGCAGGCCAACGCCGCCGAAGCCAAGCAGGACCTGTCGAAGAACGGTGTGCGTAAGGCCTGCCATAGGCGCAAGAAGGAGCGGCGGATCGATCCGGAGGCCGCGGATGAAGATGGGCTGGAGAGATGTCTGCATGCTGCTTTTCCTATGAGTAGCGGCGAGTGGCATATTGAAACAGGGATACGATCTCGAGCAAGGAGATCATCAATACCTATTATGGAAGAACTATAACAGCTCGAAAGATAAAGGGCAAGCAAGGTTACTGGCACCACGATCACCAGGTCATGACGGGCGCACTGCCCTGATTATCAAAACCCCTGTACGGGATACTTATGCACTATATTGCAACATACAGGGCAG
>JAAXXJ010000482.1 GCA_013334545.1 Nitrospirota bacterium
CGGACTGCGGAGCTATCGCGTGATCATCGCCGAAGCTCACCGCCACCTCGCACCTGGAGGGAGGCTGCTCCTGGAAATCGGGTGCGACCAGAGGCGGGCCGTGCAACAGCTGGTCGAGCCGTCCGGGCACTACGCGGGATTCGAATGCGTCAAGGACTACAGCGGCCGCGAGCGCGTGGTGTCCGTGCACAAAAAAGATGTTGCAACACCATAAGATTATTGATATCTAAACCTCTTTTAGAGAACCAAGGTTCATGACCCCATCACACACGCCGCCGGACGTGCCTCCCGGTGTCCCGACGTCGGGACTGGAGGCAGGAATGACGGCGGCGGTGGAAAATAACCGAACGGAAGGGAGATTAAAATGGCGTATGTCAGCATGAAGGAGCTCCTCGAAGCAGGCGTTCATTTCGGGCACCAGACCAAACGGTGGAACCCGAAGATGAAGCCTTACATTTTCGGGGCGCGCAATGGCATCTACATCGTCGACCTGCAGAAGACCGTCAAGATGTTCAAGACCGCTTACGACTTCCTGGTGGAAACCGCCGCCAGCGGCAAGTCGGTCCTGTTCGTCGGTACCAAGAAGCAGGCCAAGGAATCCATTTACGAGGAAGCCAACCGCTGCGAGATGTTTTACGTTCACAACCGCTGGCTGGGCGGCATGATGACCAACTTCCAGACGATTCGCAAAAGCATCGAGCGGCTCAACTATCTCAACACCATCCACAACGACGGCTCCATCAATCTGTTCCCGAAGAAGGAGCGCCTGAAGCTTGCCAAGGAACGCGAAAAACTGGACGGCAACCTGGGTGGCATCCGCAGCCTGGAGCGGTTGCCGGGAGCGATCTTCATCATCGACCCCAAGAACGAGGCCATTGCCGTGCATGAAGGCCGGCGGCTGAAGATCCCCATTGTCGCCGTGGTCGACACCAACTGCGATCCGGATGAAATCGATTATCCCATTCCCGGCAACGACGACGCCATCCGCGCCATCCGCCTGTTGACCTCCCGCATGGCGGATGCCTGCATCGAGGGCAAGCAGAAATGGAACGAACGCATGCAGGCGGAAGCCGACAAGACGGAGCCGGAGGAAGCCAAACCGCTGAGCGCCGCCGTTGACCTGAAACCCGGCGAGCGCAAGGTGATCTCCGAAGGGGGCCAGGGCCCGGTGGTGGAAGTCATTCGGCGCTCCACGGCGGATGCTGCCGCCGCAGCGGGCGCTGACGCATCGGATCGCGGCGACGCCCAGACGACAGGAGACGAATAATGGCTGAGGTCAGTGCGAAGCTTGTGAAAGAGCTCCGGGACAAAACCGGGGCGGGTATGATGGATTGCAAGCAAGCCTTGGCGGCCTCCGACGGCGCCATGGACCAGGCGGTGGAGTTCCTGCGCAAGAAAGGGCTGGCCACGGCGCAGAAGCGTGCCGGCCGGGCCACGAGCGAAGGCACCATCGCCACCTACATCCACATGGGCGGCCGGCTGGGCGTGATGGTCGAGGTGAATTCCGAGACCGACTTCGTGGCCAAGAACGAGCAGTTCCAGGAGTTCGCGAAAAACATCGCCATGCACATCGCCGCGTCCAACCCGCTGGGCGTCCGACCCGAGGACGTGCCGCCCGAGGTGATCGCCAAGGAGCGGGAGATTTACGCCGCGCAGGCGAGGGAGACCGGTAAACCGGAGAAGGTCATCGAGAAGATCGTCGAGGGCAAGCTCAAGAAATTTTTCGAGGACAGCTGCCTTCTGAACCAGGCCTACGTCCGCAACCCCGACATCACGTTGGGGGATCTGCTGAACGACCTCATCGCCAAGATGGGCGAGAACATCAGCGTTAAACGTTTTGTCCGCTTCCAGGTGGGGGAGTAAACAGCCGTGTACAAGGCCCAGTACAAGCGGGTGGTCGTCAAGATCAGCGGCGAAGCCCTTATGGGCGACCAGGAGTTCGGCATCAGTTCGGACATGATCCGGTATGTGGCCGAGGAGATCCGCTCCATC
>JAAXXJ010000483.1 GCA_013334545.1 Nitrospirota bacterium
TCGCGTTTTGATAACATCCTTAAAAAGCGGAAACTTTCTTTCCCCTTGCATTCCGAATATCGGAAATGGCTCAGGTATTTTCTGGATTTTCAAGCTAAATATTCGCAGCCCGGTGAACGGTCGGTTCAGGTCCGGCTGTTCTCTGAGAAACTCAGATCAAAGGGGCAGACTGAAGCGCAGGTGAAGCAGGCAGCAGATGCCATCTCTCTTTTCTTTATTTCCCAGCAGAAGACGACGTTTGCTCATTCATCGACGCGAGCGGGCGCTGTTCCTCATACTGACATCCCTGTTGTCGCAGAACAGCCGGGCACGCATGGCCCCGCTCGATCGTCTGCCCGGAAGGAATCCTGCATGGCAGCCGAGCCGCCCGGCCCGCCGGTTCCCGATGGGCAGAGCTGGCGGCGCAAAGGACGGTTTGATGATTGGCGCTGTCTGAAAAGAACAGAGTATCCTGCCTGGGACGCTATCATCGCCGCGCTTTCCGACGAGATAAAGGCCAGGCATTACTCCAGAAAGACGCTCCAGCATTATGCAAACTGGACGAGAAAATACCAGTGTTATCTGTTGCAGAAGGATCCAGCCGACCTCTCGCCGCAGGACGTCAAAAGATATCTCACCTATCTCGCTGTGGATTACAGAGTATCCTCATCAACGCAGAATCTGGCATTCAACGCCCTGTTGTTCCTGTACCGGCATGTTCTCAAGAAAGATTTCGGCGATCATAAAGATATCCCCCGAGCGAAGAAGTCCACCTATGTTCCGGTAGTGCTCTCGCGCGATGAAGTCCAGGAGATCCTTGCGCGGATGGGGCAGCCGTATCACCTTATCGCCAAGCTGCAGTACGGCTGCGGCTTGCGTTGCTTTGAAGTGGTGAAGGTCCGCGTGAAGGACTTCAATTTCGATACGGGCCTGCTCACGGTCAAGGGAAAGGGCGGAAAGAGCCGGTCAGTGCCTCTGCCGAGCAGGATCGTGCCTGAACTGCAGGCCCAACTGGCATTCGTGAAGAAACTGCATGCCGCCGATCTGGCTGCCGGCTACTCAGGGGTGTTTCTGGAAGACCAGCTGGAAAAGAAGTATCCGAACGCCCCCAGGGAATTCCCATGGCAATGGTTCTTCTCTCAGGAATCATTGACTGTCGCGTCAACCGGGGGAAAGCGGCGCTACCACGTGCATAATTCGCGCTTTCAGGAGGCGATGTATATTGCCGCACGGAAAGCTCAGCTCACCAAGCGCGTAACCACTCACACACTCCGTCATTCTTTCGCGACCCACCTGCTCCAGGCGAACTACGATATCCGTACCATCCAGACGCTCTTGGGTCACGCGGACGTGCGCACCACGATGATATATACCCACTGCGTGCCGAGCAAGACCCTCAAGGAAACGAAAAGTCCACTGGACTTCTGATCTATCTGTTCAAATACTCCTCCACCACCTTTGCCCACACTTCATATCCCTTTGATGCGAGATGCACGCCGTCGTCGGACAGGAGCCCCGGTTTCGGACTTCCATTCTCATCAACGAAACTGCTGTAGACATCGAGATATTCCACAGTGTGTTCCCGCGCTATCGCCGCGAGATGGCGGTTGATCGTCCTGATGGTGTCGTTCTTGATCCAGGGCATGTCAACAGGCAGAAGGCTCTGGACCACGACCTTTGCACCCTTGTACCAGGTCGCCAGGTTCCGGACGACCTCTGCATACGGCCCGGTGATTTCATAGCGCTCCGACAGGATGTTGTTGATACCGGTCATGAGGAAGATGATGTCCGGCGACTCGATGCGGGAGCGGATGTGGTCTCGCCGGTCGAGCAGTTCCTCGACGGTCTCGCCCGAGATGCCGAGGTTCAGGACACGGCAGTCCGGGAACCGCTCCTGCCAGTCGTACCATTCGGTCAGGGAATCGCCGATGAAGACAAGATTCTTTTTCATATTAGTTCAGGCAAGGCAAGTCCGGACCATGGAACCGCGAAGGCGCGAAGGACGCGA
>JAAXXJ010000484.1 GCA_013334545.1 Nitrospirota bacterium
GCCTCCTTTCTTCGGATATCACTTCCTACTGAAAGTATAGCACCGGATTAGCGAATGCGGAGCGTGGAAAAGTGATTGCGGAATGAAAGAACAGAGAAGGCAAGGTCGTTACGAAGAAAGGAGTATAGGACTGGATACCTGCGATACTATTTGGATACTTGGCCGAACCCGGACAGGCTGGAACTAATACCCTGGAACGGCAAATGCGTGAGGGACGCCAAGGAGGGAAAATATTGTTCCTGTATTTAAAACAAAGGACAAAAGATTGTTCTTCGCGACCTTTGCGCCCGAGCGGTGAAATGATCTCGCCATTCTCTGTGCTACGGTGCATCTGTTGCTATTCGGTGGTTCTTACGTCACATCCATCGGGCTCTGCCAGGTCCCGTTCTCCTTCACGAACATGGCTGTCCGCTTGATGTTGAACAGCAATGCCTGGTCGTGGCCGATATCGAAAAGCTTCGCGATGACATCTTGGATGCGGGGCTTGGCAATTTCCGAGTCCTGGATCGTTATCTCGAGCAAGCCAGGTCCTTTAACCGCGACCGCCTCGATCCCCGGCCTGATGTCCTTCTGCTTGCCGTCCTTTTCCACGGTCACTGCATCACGCTCCAGGAATACGATGATCCGTTCCTCAACATCCGCTGCCCGGCCAGCGGGCATGTTGACCTCGTAGATGTATCTGCCGATGCTGCCGGAGAGCGAGCCTGCTTTCTTCGGAATGATCCGTGCCTCCATGACCCTGACGCCATCGGGGAGGGCGCTGTTCAAAGACTTGGTCACCTGCATCAGGTCAATGAAAGGATCGGTCTCCATATCGAGGAACTCGGCCTCGCTCTCCATCCCCACGGACAGGGCAGGACCGAATGCTATCTTCGGGTGGGGGTTGAAGCCCTGGGAGAAGGCGACGGGCACGCCTGCGCGGACCGCTGTCCGGTGGAACAGGGTCATGAAGTCGAGATGGGACAGGAAGCGGATGCGGCCGTGGCGAGAGAACTTCATCCTGATGCGCGTCGTGATCTCGGGAGGGGCAGAGGTACGCTTCTCCGCAGGCAGCGGTGCCGCCTCTCGTTCTCCGCGGGCACGTGCAGCAGGCTTGCCGAGCGCGAGCGTTCCGCCGTCCTTGCACCCTATGCCGCAATGTTCGCACTCGGTCCGACAGTTCTCGGTGACCGTTGCCTCCATGGCGCGCTGGTATTCCTTTCGGAGAAATTCCGTGGTCACGCCGCTCTTGATGTGGCCCCAGGGCAGTTCTTCCAAGAGATCGAACGCCCTGCCGGCACAGGCTGGGAGATCGATGCTGCATGCTGCAAAGGCCTCGGTCCATTTATGATACTCGAAGGACTCTGTCCAGCCGTCGAAGCGGCAACCGAGGTCAACGGCCTTCTCGATCACCCTGCCGAGCGACGCGTCGCCTCGGGCAAAGGCTCCTTCAAGCTGGCTTGTCTCGGGGTCGTGGACCTTGAGCGTAATGCCGCGCTTACGGAGCCCCTGGGCAAGGTACGCTTGTTTTCTGCGGACCTCCTCGATGGGCACCTGGCCCATCCACTGGAAGGGCGTGTGGGGCTTGGGAACGAAGGTCGAGACGCTGACGTTGAGCTGCACATGGCGCTTCGAGGAACGCCTGCCCCTGGCAAAGAGCTCGTTCGCAAGCCGGATGATGCCATCGAGGTCCTCGTCGGTCTCCGTGGGCAGGCCGATCATGAAGTAGAGCTTGAGCGTGCTCCAGCCGCTCGCGAAGATGGTCTCTGCTGCCTCCATGAGGTCCAGGTCGGTCACGGGCTTGTTGATCACCCGGCGCAACCGCTCGGTCCCTGCTTCGGGCGCCAGCGTGAACCCGGTCTTCCTGGTCGCGGCAATGGCCTCGATCATGGCGGGCGTGAGCGTGCCGACGCGGAGCGAGGGGAGCGAGACCGAGACGCGGCTGTCCCTATAGGCTTTCATCAATCCGGTGATGAGCGGCTCGATGTCCGAATAGTCGCCGGTG
>JAAXXJ010000171.1 GCA_013334545.1 Nitrospirota bacterium
GTTTCGACCGCGATAGGCAGGAGATCCAGGAGCACCTCGAACAGTCGCCGGTGATGCAGGGCAGCGACCTGCACCATATCATGGAGGAAGCGAGCCAATTCCTGGCGAAGCTTTCCCACCATACCGGTGTGGTGGTGGCACCGACGGAGCCTGAGGGAACGCTGAAGCACATTGAGTTCGTCCGGCTCCGTGGCAAACAGGTGCTGATAATCTTTGTAACGAACACGGGCACGGTGCTGAACAAGCTGATCGAGCTTGACGAAGTAATCTCGCAGCACGAACTGAACTCCTTCAGCTCCTATCTCGATGAGGAGCTTGAGCACTATGCCTTCACCGACGTCCGCCAGCGCCTCCGGGAAAGGCTCAGGGAGGAAAAGGCGCTCCTGGTGGGCCTGCTGGAGCAAACCTATAAGGCGAGCAAGGAGGTCCGCGAGCGCGACGCAGAACAAGTGTTCATCGGAGGCGCCTCTCAGATCTTCGAGACGCCGGAATTCGCCGATGTGGAAAAGATGCGGTCGCTCTTTCGCGCCTTCGAGGACAAGTACAAGCTCATCACGCTCCTCGACAAGACCGCTGCAGCCGAGGGCATCAAGGTCTTTATTGGCTCGGAGAACCCGTTCTTCGACATGCAGGGGTGCAGTCTTGTCGTCGGCAGCTACCAGGCGGGGAACGTGGTCGGGACCCTGGGTGTCATAGGGCCGGTGCGCATGCAGTATAAGCAGGTGATCCAGGTGGTGGACTATACGTCTCGGCTGCTTTCCCGCATCCTTGACGAGCGACTGCAAAGGGGCATCGAGCGATGACCAAAAAGCATAGGAACGAGCCTTTGGATCCCGAGCTTGACCCGGAGCTGCCTCCTGACCAGGGTGTGTCCGACGAAGAGCCCCAACGTCTGGCCCAGGTCGCGGAGGAAGAAGAGGCCGCAAGCAGTCTTGCCAAGGAGATCGAGAACCTCGCGATCGCCCTGGACCAGAAGACAAAAGAGGCGGCTGAGGCCAATGAAAAGTATCTTCGCACCTATGCGGACTTCGAGAACTACCGGAAGCGTATGCAGCGCGACCAGGCGGATTTCAGGAAGTACGCTAATGAGCAGATGGCCCTTGAACTGCTGACGGTCATCGACCATCTCAGTTTGGCCATCAAGCATGCGAACGAGGCCGGCGGCGGAGAGGGTCTGCAGCAAGGCGTGGAAATGGTCCACAAGCAGTTCCGTGACGTGCTGGAAAAGTTCGGGATCGTACCCTTCAAGGCCCAGGGCGAGCCGTTTGATCCAGCCATGCATGATGCCGTGATGCAGGTGGAGACGGCAGATGCTCCTGAGAACACGGTCGTGCAGGTATTCCAGGAAGGGTACCGGTACCACGAAAAGGTACTGCGGCATGCCAAGGTCGGCGTCTCGAAGAGACCGGCCGAAGCGGCAGGTGAGCCGCCTTTGGCCGCAGCGGAAGATCATACTGACGCGGACATGGAAAACTGAGAGAGAAAAGGTACCGGGCGGCATGGCGCGGAAATCACCATGGTCCCTGCCGGCTCACCGCCCTTAATGTTCATACGAAGGATAACTGAAGGAGGATAGTACTATGGGTAAAGTCATTGGGATCGATCTGGGCACAACGAACTCTTGCGTTGCCGTGATGGAGGGCGGCGAGCCGGTTGTGATCGCAAATTCGGAGGGCAGCAGGACCACGCCATCGGTCGTGGCAATCACCGAGAGTGGCGAGCGGCTGGTCGGGCAGATCGCGAAACGGCAGTCCATCACGAACCCCGACAACACGATCTTCTCCATCAAGCGGCTCATCGGCCGCAAGTACGATTCGGTCGAGGTGCAGGAGGCCATGAAGCACCTGCCGTATAAGATCGTGAAGGCGGCGAACGGCGATGCCCACGTCGAGGTCCGCGGCAAGGTCTACAGCCCGGCCGAGATCTCTGCCATGATCCTGCAGAAGATGCGGCAGACCGCCGAGGACTATCTGGGTGAGAAGGTGACCGACGCTGTCGTGACGGTACCGGCCTACTTCAACGATAGTCAACGCCAGGCCACGAAGGACGCGGGCAGGATCGCGGGCCTGAACGTGCTGCGCATCATCAACGAGCCCACGGCGGCATCGCTTGCCTACGGGCTGGACAAACGGAAGGACGAGACCATCGCGGTCTATGACCTGGGCGGCGGCACGTTCGACATTTCCATTCTGGAGCTGGGGGAAGGCGTGTTCGAGGTGAAGTCCACAAACGGCGACACCTTCCTCGGCGGAGACGACTTCGATGAACGGGTCATCAATTGGCTCGCGGACTCGTTCATGAAGGACTCCGGGATCGATCTCCGGAAGGACAAGATGGCGCTCCAGCGGCTGAAGGAGGCTGCGGAAAAGGCAAAGATCGAGCTGTCAACGGTGGCGGAGACCGAGATTAATCTGCCGTTCATTACGGCGGATGCCACGGGTCCGAAGCATCTGCTGTACAAGCTGCCCCGGTCCAAGTTCGAGCAGCTCGTCGACGACCTCGTGACGAGGAGCATCGAGCCCGTGAAGAAGGCGCTCGGCGACGCTGGAAAATCCACCGAACAGATCAACGAAGCGGTCATGGTGGGCGGTATGACGCGCATGCCCCGGGTGATCGCCGCGGTGAAGGAGTTCTTCAAAAAGGAGCCGCATCGCGGCGTGAACCCCGACGAGGTCGTGGCCGTCGGCGCCGCCATCCAGGGGGCAGTCCTGACCGGCCAGGTGAAGGACGTCCTGCTTCTCGACGTGACACCGCTGTCCCTGGGCATCGAGACCCTGGGCGGTGTGGCCACCCGGCTTATCGAGCGGAACACCACCATCCCGACCAAGAAGAGCCAGATATTCTCCACAGCGTCGGACAATCAGACAGCGGTGTCGATCCACGTGGTGCAGGGCGAACGTGAGATGGCCGGGGACAATAAGACCCTGGGCCGCTTCGAGCTGGTAGGCATCCCGCCGGCGCCGCGCGGCCTGCCGCAGATCGAGGTGACATTCGACATTGACGCAAACGGCATCGTTCATGTCACCGCCAAGGACCTGGGAACCGGCCGCGAGCAGTCCATCAAGATCACGGCATCCTCCGGCATGAGCAAGGAAGAGATCGACAAGGCGTTGAAGGAGTCCGAGGCGCATGCCGCCGAGGACAAGAAAAAGAAGGAACTGGCCGAGGCCCGGAACGATGCGGACACCCTCATTTATTCCGTGGAGAAGTCCATCGTTGACTTCGGCGCCAAACTGAGCGAAGCGGAAAAGTCCGACATTCGGAAGGCCATCGAGGCGACCAAAGAGGTGAAGGACAAGAACGACGTCGAGGCCATCAAGAAGGCCGTGGCCGACCTCTCCAAGGCGTCCCATAAGATCGCTGAAGAGGTCTACACCAAGATGAACCGGGAGCAGGGGCCGGGCGGTACGACCACAGGGACAGCGGGCGGCGGCTCAAAGCCAGAGGAGAAGGTCGTCGACGCCGAGTTCGAGGAAGTGGACAAGGACAAGAAGTAATACCGCATGATGCGCGAGGATAGCAGGGAACGCGCGGGAACACCGCCGAACTGCTATCCTCTTTTTACTTGAGCGCGATTTGACCACAGAGGCATGGCCGCGGGCCGCTCTGAGCGTATTAAAAGCGCTGCTGTTGATCGCTGATTTCCCAAGAAATCGACCAATGAATAGAGCCTGCGTTCATTGCTTGTATCTGCGATTTAGTCGGGTCTGATCGAAAGGTATTATGGCGAAAGATCTTTACGAACTGCTGGGCGTGCACAGGAACGCCACCGAAGCTGACCTCAAGAAATCCTACCGGAAACTGGCCCACCAGTACCACCCCGACAAGAACCCCGGCGACAAGGCCTCGGAGGAGAAGTTCAAGGAGATCAGCCATGCCTACGAGGTCCTCTCGGACCCTGAAAAGCGGGTCTATTACGACCAGTACGGAGTAGCCCCCGGCACGCAGGGCGCAGGCCCTGGCGGGTTCGGCGCAGGCGCGGGAATGGGTGACATCTTCGGCGATATCTTCGGCGAATTTTTCGGAGGAGGGGGACGCGGCCGGACCCGGGCTGTTGCCGGTGAAGACCTTCGCTATAATCTGACCATCAGCTTCGCCGATGCCGCCTCCGGCACCTCGACCAAGATCCGCGTTCCGCGGTGGGAGCGCTGCGAGGCCTGCGATGGGAGCGGCGCCAAAACGAAGGACAGCATCGGCACATGTGCCAATTGCCGGGGAACCGGCCAGATCCGCATGCAGCAGGGATTCTTCAGCATTACCCGCACCTGCTCGCGCTGCGGCGGCGAAGGCAAAGTGATCACCGACCCCTGCACCGTCTGCAGGGGGAGAAAGCGCGTGGAACGCGAGCGCACGTTGTCCGTCAAGATCCCCGGCGGTGTGGAGACCGGGAACACCATCCGACTGTCCGGCGAGGGCGAGCTGGGAGAGTACGGGGGGCCTCCTGGCGACCTCTACATCTACCTGACGGTCGAGGAGCACCCGCTCTTCAGGCGGGAGGGGCAGGACATCGTCCTCGACATCCCCATCAGCTTCTCCCAGGCCGCCCTGGGTACGGAGCTCGAGGTACCCACGCTGAACGGGACAGAAAAGCTCAAGGTGCCGGCCGGCACCCAGCCGGGCCATACCTTCCGGCTCCGCGGCAAAGGATTCCCGCACCTCAGGGGAGCGGGCTCCGGCGACCAGCTCTGCCGGGTCTTGGTGGAGGTCCCGACTAAACTTACGTCGAAACAAAAGGAACTGCTCAAAGAGTTCGACTGCCTTTCCAAAGAGGACTGCACGCCTCTCACCAAGGGCTTCTTCGACAAGGTAAAGGAGATCTTCGGGGACAAGGCGGCAAAATGATCCAAGAGGATCATTGCGGGAAGCTTCCGTTGCCCGTGAACGCACCATGAATAAAGATCATGGAACCATACGTCTCTGTATCTGACCGTCATTACGCCATGCCAGCATGCTCAAGCCCGGCGCACAGGGGCCCCCCTCAGCCCGAATCCCGAGCACCGGAATTCGGTTGTTGCCATTGATCGGTGGAATAACAGTATGCTCTCCTGCGGCACTGCTTCTCGTCAGGAAACGATCCGCACAGCATCCGCTTCTTTCGTAACCATATCATTGAATCATTGACATGTCCGGGCCGTTTTGTTAAAGTTGCCGCGTCACCGCAGGAAATGCTGACGGTCATACAATAATTCATTCTGTTCTCGATGGGGAGGCAGGCATGGCAGGCAAGCTCGCGGTAGTGGTCGGCGGCGGTCCGGCGCCCGGGATCAACGGCGTGATCAGCGCGGTCACGTTCGAAGCGTCAAAACAGGGGCTTGAGGTGATCGGTATCTACGATGGCTTCAAGTGGCTTTCCAAGGGCGACACGTCACAGATCGTGGACCTGAATCCCGAGGACATCTCGCGCATTCATATGCGCGGCGGGTCCATCATCCGCACCTCGCGGGAGAACCCAACGAAAGATCCCGCCAAGATGGCAAACGTCATAAAGGCCCTGACGGAACTGAACGTCAAGTATCTCGTGACCATCGGCGGCGATGACACCGCGTTCACGGCCACGCAGGTCGAGAAAGCAGCGGACGGGAAGATCGCGGTCTGCCACGTTCCCAAGACCATCGACAACGACCTTCCACTCCCTCACGGTGTCCCGACCTTCGGGTTCGAGACCGCACGGCAGCTCGGTTCGCAGCTGGTGGAGAACCTGATGGAGGACGCCCAGACCGCATTCCGGTGGTACTTCATCGTGGCCATGGGCCGTTCGGCAGGCCATCTGGCGCTCGGCATGGGCATGGGCGCGGGCGCCACGCTGACGCTTATCCCTGAGGAACTCGGCAACAAAATATCATGGAAGAAGGTCGTGGCCATCCTCACAGGGGCCATGATCAAGCGGCTGGTGCTCGGAAGGAACCACGGCGTAGCGGTGATCGCCGAGGGCATCGCCATTCGCTTTGATCCCGAGGAGATGACGATCCTGAAGGACGTTCCGCGGGATGAGCACGGGAACATCAGGCTTGCCGAGATCCCGCTGGCCGACATGCTGAAGCAGCATGTGCTCCAGGAGCTGGCCTCCCTGGGCCTCAAGATGACCATTATCGGCAAGGACGTCGGCTACGAGCTCCGTTGCAATCCGCCGATCTCCTCTGACCGGGAGTATACGCGCTACCTCGGCTTCAGCGCGGTAAAGTTCCTGGTCAATGGCGGATCCGGCGCGATGATCATGCTAAAGGACGGCAAGAGCATACCCATCAAGTTCGCCGACCTCATCGACCCTGCAACGAAAAAGACGAGGATCCGCACCGTAGAGATCGACTCGGATGAATACCACATGGCGCGGCGCTACATGATCAGGCTGGAGAAGGAAGACCTTGAAGGCGAGATGCTCCGGAAGCTTGCCGAGGCCGTCAAGATGAAGCCCGAGGACTTCAAGAAGCGTTTTGCGATCGCCGTGGAATAGAAAAACCAGTCATAGCTCACAGGTCATAGTCATG
>JAAXXJ010000485.1 GCA_013334545.1 Nitrospirota bacterium
GCCGCCGGAATCGTTCAGGCCGATGATGGGCGCGCCGACCCGCACCGCATGGTCCATGACCTTGCAGATCTTCTGGGCATGGGCCTCGCCGAGAGCCCCTCCCATGATGGTGAAATCCTGGCTGAAGACAAAGACCTCGCGGCCGTCAATGGTGCCATGACCCGTGATGACCCCGTCTCCGGGAAACTCACCGATCCCGAAAGCCTGACCCGCCCTGCCGGTCATCAGCAGATCGAACTCTTCAAAGGAACCTTCATCAAGCAGCAGGTCGATGCGCTCCCGCGCGGTGAGCTTGCCCTTCTTGTGCTGCGCCTCGATCCTCTTGGTGCCGCCGCCGAGAAGTGCTTCCTCTTTCATGGATTCAAGCTTGATCAGATTGTCCTGTCCAGACTGTTGCATGGTGATACCTCCCTGGAAAAGGTGCTAGTGCACAGACAACGCGCTCCTGGCGCGTCGCCGCCGAGGCGCAGGTTAATTAGTTATTTCAAGTAAAACATCTTCAGGAAAGCCCTGCAGAAATGACCGAAGCCCCTCAGCTGTGACTTTGTCTCTTCTAATTTCCAATTCTTCAGTTTCAACATCTCCGCCGTAGAAATGCACAAATATATAAAGGTTTCCGGTTGAGTTTGCAGATAATGCCGATAACCAATATAGGAAGTCGTCGCGAAAACCCGCAAGTCTCGTCTTCATATTCTTCTCATGATCATCGAGTGCTCTTTGAATCTTGTTTTCGGACCAGCCCTTTTTCTTGTATTTCCGTTGCAGAGCCTCTTTTTCTCTGTCCTTTTCACCTGGTTTGGAAGGGGAGTAAAGATCGCAAGAACACATCGCCGTAATGATGGCGAGAGAGTCATAATCTCTCGGTAATAGTTTGCTTATAGCTGGACTGGTAACCGGGAGTGAATGTAAGCCCTTCGGTAATGATGTTAGAATCGAATTTGCCATTGTTTTAGGAAATGCGACTGTAATGTAATAACACATAGGTTCCTTTAACCATCAATTATCTAGCCGGCTGCGGCTGGTAAAGCACGCATTCTCGTTCTTTACCAGTTTAGCAATACGCATGCTAACAGTTACAGGCTGAACGAAGGAACCTTCATTTCCCGGTCCGTCTATGCAAAAAGGCAAGAAGGCTGTCGGCAGCGGCGGTCGGTGAGGTCTTCTTTTCTTCCACGTCCTTTCGCAACCGTGGTAAAGCCTCTCGTACATGCGGGCTGGTGTAGAACCATTGCCGCAATCCTTCATCAAGCAGAAATGCCATCCAGTCGAGGTCCTGGGTCTTTCTTTTTTCCGCCAGTTCGCCGCTCTTGGTCAATGTGTCGCGATGGTCCAGGATCGTTTTCCAGACCGTGTCGATCCCTTTGCCTTCCACGGCGCTGCAGGTGAGGACCGGGGGGCACCAGTTCGGGCTGGCGGGCATGAGCATGTTCAAGGCCGACTGATACTCCTTCTGAGCTCTCTCGGCCCGCACCACATTGTCGCCGTCGGCCTTGTTGATGACGATGGCGTCTGCCACTTCGAGCACACCCTTTTTGATCCCTTGCAGCTCGTCTCCCCCTCCTGCGATCATCAGCACCAGGAAAAAATCGACCATGGAGGCGACGGTGGTCTCCGATTGGCCGACGCCCACCGTTTCGATGATCACGACATCATAGCCGGCGGCCTCGCAGACGAGCATGGTCTCCCGGGTCCTTCTGCCGACGCCGCCGAGGGTTCCGCTTGACGGGGACGGGCGGATGAAGGCGTTGGGGTCGATCGCCAGCTTTTCCATGCGGGTCTTGTCGCCCAGGATGCTGCCGCCGCTGCGGCTGCTGCTCGGATCGATGGCCAGGACGGCGACACGGTGTCCAAGACCGGTGAGCATCGTCCCGAACCGTTCGATATAGGTGCTCTTTCCCGAACCGGGAAGGCCGGTAATGCCGACGCGAACGCCGCGGCCGGTATGCGGAAGGAGCAGGTCAACGATGGTTCGGGCAA
>JAAXXJ010000172.1 GCA_013334545.1 Nitrospirota bacterium
TGATGAGAAACCGCCTGAGCTGGTACCCCACCTCGAAGGAGAAGCACAGAGGGATGATGGCGTAGACAAACCGGTGCGTTCGCAGCTCCCCCCGGGTGCCCGCTTCCCGGAATACCGCTCTTCCGGCGGTCCTCGCATAGAGCGCTGCAAGCAGCACGCAGCAACCCATCAGGAAGAAGGTCCCTACCCACATACCTGCCGTCCCTTCTGTAAAGAGGCCGAAGAACCCGTAGTTCCCGATCCCGCGGAAGAGCTGCGTTCCGACCAGGAAGATCGCAAGGATGGCGACGGCCCTGTCCGGTACGCTCTGGGCCCATAGATCATAGGCAGGAAGCCGGAGGTTCAGGACCGGCGACTGATGGGAACAGGTCTTGATGCAGGAACCGCAGAGCACGCAGTTCAGGTTCGAGGTGAGGGAGAAGGGGCCTAGGAACAGCGGGCACCCTTCATCCCGCTCCGTCCCGGTATAGCACTCGTGGTCCTTGCAGGCGCTATTGCAGATACCGTAATTGGAGCGGAGCTCGAGGGCAGAGCAGGTGGAAAGGGCCCCTACCATCCCTCCCAGGCCGCAGACATAGCGACACCAGGTCCTGCGCTGGAACACGAGGCCGAAGACCGCGCCGAGGCATAGTATGGAGAGGACGAGCACCGCCGTTGCGCGGGGAGAACGGAGCATGCCGCTCGCCGCTTCTGTCCAGAAGATGACGGCGATGGTGGCGCCGGCGATGTAGAAACCGTAGTTCCGGAGGATTTGAGGGACCTTCAGGTTGAGGCCGAATTTACGGGTGATCGAGCGGTTCATGAAGCCGATGGGGCAGACGGTGCACCAGGAGCGGGAAACGAAGAAGGTGCTCGCGACTACGAGCGGTTCCCAGAGCCCCCAGGTCAGGATAAGGATGGCGTTCCGCTCGGGTGACTGTGGTCCGAACAGGCCGAGGACAATGATCAGGACAATGAAGGGGGCCGAGACAAAGAGGGCTGCCGCCGGGTACCAACGGTGCTGCAAGAAACGCTGCACGGGTCCATATTGGAGGAGATTAAGCGTGAATTTGCCGGTGACGGGGGGGGGGCCAATGAACAGGTCGTCCTGCATGAGCGTTTCTGTCCGGCTGATGCTGACCGCCCTGCGGATGACCAAGCTGAGTTCCTCCGCGTTCCCGGGCCAGTCATAGGTCATGAGGGACTGATATGCCTCGTCGGCGATGCCATGGACCCGTTTGCCAAGCTGTCGGCTGTTCCGCCTGATGAGCTCATCGACGATCATCCGGAGGTCCTGTTTCCGCCGCCGGAGTGGCGGTACCGTCACGGTCTGGGCCGAGAGGATGCCATAGAGCCGACGGTCGAAATTACCGGCTGCGACGAGTTCCTTCAGGTCCGCACTGGACGTGGCGACGATCCGGGCGGTGGCTGGCAGGGGCTGATGTTCTCCGACCGCATGGTACCAACCTTTTTCGATCATGTCCGCGAGGCTTTCCTGCACCCTCCGGCTCAAGCGCTCGATGTTGTTGATCACGACCATGCCGTTCCGGGCCATGGTCAGGAGTCCTGGCCTCCTGTCGGTCGCAAAGGGTAGGGCGTTGGGTCCCCGCCCGTAAAGGGTTCCCGATTGGGTCAGCTCGACGTAGACGGGGTCATGCCCGTCGCTGCTGCCCTGCGTGGCGGCCACGGACTTCGCATCCATTTCCAGCAGGAGGTTTGGAGCCTCCTGCGCCGTCAGATGGATCAGCCCGGCAACGGCCCGCATCTCGGTTCCCGGCTCACCCTGCACGAGCACCGGCCTGTCGTTGCCGGCCAGCGGTTCGATCTGCCGGAGAAGATTCAGGACGATCGGACTGTTGCCAATCAGGGGCTGTTCATCCTGTGTCAGTTCCTCGGAGATGAACTGCCGATATCCCTCGCCCTTGACCGCAACGTCAACGATCTGCGCATATCCCTGGCCGAGCCGCTCAGCGAGGATCGTTGCGCAGGTCTGCGCTGCGGCAGGATACGAGAAGATCGTCTGCAGGAAGGTCTCATGGGGGATGAGGATGAGGCTCGTTCTCTCCGTCGTGACCACGGTCGTGGAGTGCGATCGGCCGGTCAGCAGGGCGATCTCGCCGAAGCCCTCTCCCGGGCCGCGCACCGCGACAGCGATACTCAGTCCGTTCTCGACCCGTGAGACCGTCACGCTGCCTGAAGCCACGACATAGAAGGTGTCACCCTGCTCCGCCGTGCGGTAGACGGTCTCACCGGGAGGGAGGATCACATTCTTCAGGATCGACGCGAGCTTGACCAGGGCCTCCCGCGGAAGGACGGAGAAGAGATTGACCTGGGCCAAAACGTCCACTCGCTGGTCGCGGAGGCATTCCTCCAGGATGGAGCGTTCAATGCCGCCGCTCTCTGCGACAATCTGGCCGAAGGGCTTGTAGATCCCCTGTGCCCGGAGCTCCGCCTGCATCTGCAGCGCATGCTGGATGACGGCCGGGCCGGAGGAGTGTCGGGCAAGATAATCACCGAGAGCGGGAATCTTCCGTTCGAGGCTCATCTGTTCCTTCACCGTCCGGCAGTAAGGGAGGGAAACCCTTGTCGGGCGCAATCATCATTCACCATGAGACCGTCCATCGTTAGCTCCCTTAGGGGTGATTCGCCTGCGCCATAAAATGGATTTATTATAATATACTTATCGGTATGGGGATGGAAAAATATAGCCCATCGGGCCTTGCCTTGGGAGCGGGGTGGTTGAGGGCAGACAAAAAAGGTAGTTCCTGCAGCATTTCAGCAGGATGCACTGGATTGGAACGTGCCGCTCGCGATGGTGTGCTGTCCGGCATGTCCGCCGAGCGACGTCCCCCCAGAGGCTGAAGGGCCGGACAATTCACGATAATTGCTTCGTCCTACCCATAGGAAACATCGTTCCACGGATTGTCGGGCCAGGGGTGCTTGGGGTAGCTGCCCTTGATGTCCCTCTTCACTTCGCGATAGACGGTTTCCCAGAAGTTCTGGAGGTCCAGCGTGATCTGGACCGGGCAGCGGGCAGGTGAGAGCAGCTGGAGCAGTACGCGTACCCTGCCTTCGGCGATCTACGGCGTGTCGGCAAGACCGAACGTCTCCTGCAGTTTGACCGCGTTGGCCGTGATCTCGGGATGAGGCTCGGCGCGAACGCCTACCTCACAAAGCCCGTGGATGTGAAAGAGCTGATCAAGACGATCTTGAACCACCTGGGGGGATATAAGCTCTGAAGGCACAACAAAGCCTGATCGAAGCTTCCTCGTTGTTACAGCCTCACGGGGACACCGCGTTCCCGCAAGTACTCTTTCGCCTGCCTGATGGTGTATTCCTTGAAGTGGAAGATCGAAGCCGCCAGTGCCGCATCCGCCTTGCCCGCAGTGAATCCCTCGTAGATATGTTCGAGATTTCCGACGCCCCCTGATGCGATGACGGGGATGGAGACCGCATCGGACACGGCCTTCGTCAGTTCCAGGTCATAGCCCGTTTTCTGGCCGTCCTGGTCCATGCTCGTCAGCAGGATCTCGCCGGCGCCGTACTCCTCCATCCTGCGGGCCCATGCCACGGCATCGATGCCCATGGGCTTCCTGCCGCCATGGGTGTAGACCTCCCACAGTGCGGATTGCGGATTGCGAATTGCCGATTGAGAAAGGAAAAGCGATGCATACTTCGGGTCGTCGGCCCAGGTGAGCGGCGGCTTGAAGTCCTTGTCATGCTCGACGACGCGCTTGGCGTCGATGGCGACAACAATGCACTGGCTGCCGAAGCGAAGGGACGCCTGCTTGATGAACTCGGGGTCGTGGACCGCGGTCGTGTTGATCGAGACCTTGTCGGCCCCGGCGAGCAGCAGGTTCCGGATATCGTCCAGCACCTTGATGCCGCCGCCCACCGTGAGGGGCATGAAGACCTGCTCGGCAGTCCGGCGCACCACATCGAGGATGATGCCGCGCTCCTCGTGGGATGCGGTGATGTCCAGGAACGTGAGCTCGTCGGCCCCCTGCTCATCATAGGCCTTCGCGATCTCCACCGGGTCGCCGGCGTCGATGAGGTTCACGAAGCTCACGCCCTTCACGACGCGGCCGCCTTTCACGTCCAGGCAGGGTATGATCCGTTTGGTCAGCATGGGACTCCTTTGGAAAAACGAACAGAGAACCTGGGAACCGCGAAGGCGCGAAGGACGCGAAGAGAAGCTTCGACACAGATAACGGCGGATTTAAGACCGGAAGAAGCATGATCAGGAACTGTGTTTATCATGAATCTTCATAGCCTCTCTCAGTGTAAATCAGTGTCAAAGGTTATCGTTCTTACCGCACGCAGCGGTTGTCGTTCATCGTGATGAAGGTAATGGCCTCTTTCAGGTCCAGCGAACCGCTGTAGATCGCCTTGCCGGTGATCACGCCCGTGACGCCCGCATGCCTCACCGCAAGCAGATTTTCGATGTCCTTCATCGTATGGACGCCGCCCGATGCGATGACCGGGATGTGGAGCACTTTGGCCAGGTCGCGGGTGGCCTCGATGTTCGGACCCGAGAGCATGCCATCGCGCTTGATATCGGTGTAGATGATGGCGATCACGCCGTGGTCCTGCATCTGCTTCGCCAGGTCAATGGCCTTCACCTTCGTCACCTCGGCCCATCCCTTGATGGCAACCAGCCCGTCCTTTGCATCGATGCCCACAATGATCCTGCCCGGGAACTTCGCGCAAGCCTCCTGCACGAAGGCGGGGTTCTCGATCGCCGCTGTCCCCAGGATGATCCGGTCAATGCCGATGGACACAAGGCTGTCGATCGTGGCGATATCGCGGATGCCGCCGCCCACTTCGATGGACATCTTCACTGACTTGCGGATGGACTTGATGGCGTCCAGGTTCTTGGGCCTGCCGGCGAACGCGCCGTCCAGGTCCACGACATGCAGCAGCTCAGCGCCCTGGGCTTCCCAGTGCTTCGCCGTGGTCGCCGGATCCTCCGAGTAGATGGTGGCCTTTTCCATCAGCCCCTGCTCCAGCCGGACGCACTTGCCTTCTTTCAAGTCTATAGCAGGAATGATCAGCATAATACCTCAAAAACTTTTTGCCACAGAGGCACAGAGAGCACAGAGAAAGACAGGAGAGATATCGAATGGGTACATGCGGAAGATACGGAATGTATCTGCCTTCTCCTGCTTCTCTCCGTGTTAATCTGTGTTCATCTGTGGTATCGAAACAGCCTTGTATTTCTCCGTGTCTCTGTGTCTCCGTGGCAGATTTACGCTTTCATCTCGCCGAAGCGTTTCAGGATCGACAGCCCCAGGGCCTGGCTCTTCTCGGGGTGGAACTGGACGGCGAAGATGTTGTCCTTCCAGACGCTCGAAACGAAGTCGATGCCGTAGTTCGTTGTTGTAGCGATCACGCCCTTTTCTTCCGGGACGACATGGAAGGAGTGCACGAAGTAGAAGTAATTGTTGTCCGGCACGTCGGCCATGGCAGGCGGCCGCCGCCTGATCGATGCTGAGTTCCAGCCCATGTGCGGTATCTTCAGGTCCTTGAACTCGGCGCCCTTGAATCGGATGACCCTTCCTTTGATGATGTCGAGCCCCTTCGAGAGGCCGAACTCCTCGCTTTCCGTGAACAGGAGCTGGAGCCCCAGGCAGATGCCGAGGAACGGCTTTCCCGAGGCGATGCTTTTCTGCACCGCGTCAATGAGGCCGTACTCTTCGAGGTTCCGCATGCAGTCTGGAAAGGCTCCAACGCCGGGCAGCACCACCTTGCCGGCGTCGAGGATCGCCCTCGGGTCGCGTGTTACCACTGCCTCGCGCCCCATGCGCTCGAAGCCTTTCTGCACGCTCCGCAGGTTTCCCATGCCGTAATCGATGATCGCGATCATAATGATAAAATCTTTGACACTGATTTACACTGAGAAAGGCTATGAAGAATCATGATAAACCCGATCGTGATCATGCCTCTTCAGGCTTTACATCCGCCTCTATCCGTGTCAAAGTCCTTTTCTTGTCTTAGATCTTTCCCTTTGTCGAAAGTACGCCCTTGATCCGCGGATCGAGGCTTGTTGCCTGGTCGAGGGCGCGTCCGAAGGCCTTAAAGACGCCTTCGAGCATGTGGTGGACGTCGCGGCCGTAAAGAAGGTTGATGTGGAGGTTCATGCCCGCGTGGTTCGCCACGGAGCGGAAGAAGTCCTCGGCAAGCCCCGGATCGAAGTCCTTGAGCTTGTACTTCTTCGGCAGGTCCAGATTGTACACGAGATAGGGCCTGCCCGAGAGGTCCATCACCACCTCGGCAAGCGTCTCGTCCATGGGAACGGTCGCCGAACCGTACCGGCGGATGCCCTTGCTGTCGCCCAGCGCCTTCTTGAGCGCCTGGCCGAAGGCGATGCCCAGGTCCTCGACCGTGTGGTGGTCGTCGATGTGCGTGTCTCCCTTGGCCTTGACCGTGAGGTCGAAGAACCCGTGCTTCGCGATGTGCGAGAACATGTGGTCCATGAACGGGACG
>JAAXXJ010000002.1 GCA_013334545.1 Nitrospirota bacterium
CGTGCATCACCTCAATAGGTATTTTTCAACGGACCGACCGCAGCCGGCATGCTACCGTTCGCGCATCACTTACCCAGCAACGCGAGGCTCTGCTCCAGCTTATCCCTCATTGCCTTCAGCTCCTCAAGCCGCGCTGTATCTTTCTCAACAACGGCTTTCGGTGCCTTATCCACAAAGCTCTTGTTCGACAACTTCTTGGAGAACATTTCGATATCCTTGGACGTCTTTGCAATTTCTTTCATCAGGCGATCACGCTCCGCGTCTTTATCAATAACCTGGTCCGAAGTGACATAGATCTCTGCACCGCGGATCGTGCCCGTTGACGATCCCTCCGGCTTTGTTGTGTCGAGAGCTATTGCTATGTGTGACAACCCGGATAAAGATGTCACATACCCGGCGGTTTGTTCAAGGTTCTTAACAACATTCTCGTTCTCAGCACGGATGTTCGCCCTGACTCGCTCTCGAGGTGATATATTCATCTCACCGCGGATATTCCTAATGGAAAGGATTGCATCCATAGGCAAGCGCATGGATTGCTCGATGGCTTCGTCGATATATTTTTCGTCCGACTTTGGGAAGGAGGCTATCATTATCGACTCTTCCTCCCCCCTGATCTTCCTTGGAAGCTTCTGCCAGATCTCTTCCGTAATAAAAGGCATGATCGGATGGAGCAGGCGTAAGGTAGTTTCCAGCGTCATGACGAGCGTCGTCTGTGCCGCCTTCTTCTGGCTCGACTCTTCATCCTTCAGGGCCGATTTGGAAAGCTCAACGTACCAGTCACAGTATTCGTGCCAGATGAACTGGTAGAGCGATGAAGCCGCGTCATTGAACCGATACTCGGCGAGGGCGGACTGCACCTCCCGGGTAACGGTGTTCAACCGCGAAACGATCCAGCGGTCAGCAAGCGACGAGTCGTTCGCCAGGATCCGGTCGTTCGGCACGAATCCTTCTTCGAGGTTCATCATAACAAAGCGGCTGGCGTTCCAGATCTTATTCGCGAAGTTCCGATAGCCTTCGATGCGCTCAGCAGACATCTTGATATCGCGGCCCTGCGCCGCGAACGCCGCGAGCGTGAACCGGAATGCGTCGGTGCCGAACTGTTCCGTCATCTCCAGCGGGTCGATGACGTTCCCCTTTGACTTGCTCATCTTCTGGCCTTCCGCATCGCGCACCAGCGCGTGAATGTAAACATCGCGGAACGGGACCGCCTCCATGAAATGGAGGCCCATCATGATCATCCGGGCCACCCAGAAGAAGATGATGTCGAAGCTCGTGACCAGCACGGAGGTCGGATAGTAGGTCAAAAGGTCCTTCGTCTTCTCGGGCCAGCCGAGCGTCGAGAAAGGCCAAAGTGCCGATGAGAACCAGGTGTCGAGGACATCGGTCTCCTGGCGGAGGTTCTTGCTCCCGCACTTCGCGCAGACGGACGGGTCAGTACGGCTTACCGTGATGGCGCCGCAGTCGTCGCAGTACCAAGCCGGGATGCGGTGCCCCCACCAGATCTGGCGCGAGATGCACCAGTCCTTGATGTTCCGCATCCAGTCGAAGTACGTGTTCTCCCAGCCCCGGGGATGGAACCGGATGCTGCCGTCCTCTACAGCCGTGATGGCCGGCGCAGCCAGCGGCCCGGTCTTCACGAACCACTGGGGAGAGAGATACGGCTCGACCACGGTCTTGCAGCGGTAGCACTTTCCGATCGAATGGCCATGGTCCTCTGTCTTGATGAGGTAACCACGCTCGCTCAGCAGCTCGACGATAATACCCCGCGTTTTTTTCGCGGGCTTGCCCGCGATCAGCTTCTGGACATCGGACTGCACATCGGGAATAGCGGACAGGATCTCCGCCCGGTCGTTCAGGATCTTGACCCGCTCGAGGCTCGGCGTCTGGCGCATGCCGGCCTCGTAGTCGTTGAAGTCATGGGCAGGTGTGACCTTCACGGCGCCGGTCCCGAACTCAAGGTCCACCAGGACGGAATCGCCGACCACCGGTATCTTCCGGTCCGTCAGAGGAAGGTCGACGGTCTTGCCGATGAGGTCCTTGTACCGCAGGTCCAGCGGATGCACGGCCACGGCCGTGTCTCCCAGCATGGTCTCGGGCCGCGTTGTTGCCACGGTGAGCCGGATGTTGCCGTCATTGGTGAGTGGATACGCTATGTGGTAGAGCTTCCCCTTTTCCTCCTCGTGCTCCACCTCGATGTCCGAAAGCGCTGTGTGGCATCGGGGACACCAATTGATGAGCCGCTCGCCCCGGTAAATGAGCCCCTCTTCATAAAGCCGAACGAATACTTCCCGAACGGCCTTCGAAAGACCTTCGTCCATAGTGAAGCGTTCGCGGTCCCAGTCACAGGACGCGCCGAGCCGCTTAAGCTGGCCGATGATCCTTCCGCCGTACTCTTTCTTCCACTCCCATACCTTCTCGACGAACGCGTCGCGGCCCATGACATGGCGGTCCACGTTCTCCTTGGCAAGCTTTCGCTCGACCACATTCTGCGTCGCAATGCCTGCGTGGTCGGTACCAGGCACCCACAGGGTGTTCCTGCCTGACATGCGCATCCACCGCACAAGAATGTCCTGGATGGTGGAGTTCAGAGCGTGGCCTATATGAAGCTGTCCGGTGACGTTCGGCGGCGGTATGACGATCGAGAAGTGCCGGCCTCCTGCGTTCTCATCGGCATGAAAATACTTTTTCTTCAGCCAATAGTCGTACCAGGCCTGTTCCACCGCTTTCGGTTCATACGACTTTGACAATTCGTTGGAAGACATGAAGCGCGTTCTCCTCGATGGCCCTACTGCATCTGCCCGGCAGTTCCGTATGGCGGCGGATGCAGTGACGAAAAGCTGTTCTTTGTTCGGTGAATCCAGGGGCGAGCGATTAGATTGACGAATCTGCCCTGAGGCGCAAAGATTCCCTGCAACTTTCTGCAGGGAGCTTCGACCGCTCACACGACCCTGCACCGGCGGACGCACGGGCATCAACAATAAAAAGAGGGGAACCTGTCCCCTCTCTCTGTTCCGGACCGTAATGAGAAGCCGCAGGCCTGCGATTACTTGCTTTCCGCCTTGAGCCGCTCGATCTCTTCCCGTATCAGGCGCTCAGCCAGATCGGGAATGACCTCCCAGGCGACCCGCTCCAGGATCTCCCGCATGACTTTTTCGATCGACTCCTTGGCAACGTCCTTGAGCATATCGTCAGGCACCCCGGGGAGCCGGGGCGGAGCCGCGGCCGGTCGCTCTGCAGCCGGCGCCACGGCCGGTCGCTCCGCAGCCGGAGGCGCGGCCGGCGTGACTGCGGCCGGTGGTACGAACGTGTAGTCTTCGTGGGGGGCCCTTGATGCCATGTCAAGGGACTCAAAGCTCACAATATCAGGATGCATGTCCGTCGCGCGTGCCGTGCCCCCGCCAAGCCCAAGACCTTCGCGCATCTCGTCCATTGCCCGTTGGCCCAACGGAAGGGCCTCTTTCGCTTCGTCGGACAACGGTTCGTTGAAGTCGAACGATGGAGGAGCGGTCGGCTCGGGTCCGGGTGCACCGGCATCGGTCTCAAAAGCCGGTTCGAGTGTCTGCGCCGCGGGTGCTTGAGATATCGCCGGCTCTTTTCCGAACAGCCGGTCGGTATCAAAAGACTCGGATGTTGGCAGAGGTCCCGGAGCAGGTTCCGGTCTTTCTTCGGTCATCAGGCCTGCCCATTCATCCCTCGGTTTCGGAGCTGCCGAAAGATCAGGCAGCCTGGACGTCGCCGGCTTTTCCAGCTCAGGCTCAGGTTCGACTTCGTATTCAGGCTCGACCTCGAACATCTCCTCATCGGGCTCAGCAGCCTTCGCAGTCTTTGCAGGCCTGGGAGAATATTGCAGAGCAGGCGCTTCCTTAACTTCCGCCTTGGCGGGCGCTTCTTCGATGATGTCGAATATGTCCTTCGGTACGGCTTCCCGAGGTTTGGAGGGCGGAACAGGCGCACGCTCCGCGACCGGCCTGTAAGGGGATGGTGGTGCCACGGCCGGTTTCGGCGGCAGAGCAGGTTCTGCTGCCGGTTTGGATGATGGAATCGGTGCCGCAGCAGACGTCGGCGATGGTGAAGGTCTTTCGGCAGGTGCCGGCGCCGCAGAAAGGGCCTTTTTTACTTTCCCGATGAGATCCTGGGATTCGAAGGGTTTCGCGATATTGTCCAGAATACCCGCAAGCTTTCCCTTCATGGCATCATAGACATCGTCCCGGGACAGCATCAGGATGACGGGGACCTTCGCCAGCGCCGCAGTCTCTCTCAGACGGCCCGCAAGACTGTACCCGTCGATGCGCGGAAGGTCCACATCGGCCAGCACCACGTCGGGCACGATGCGCGATGCTTCACCGAAGGCGGAGTCGCCGTCGCTGACGCATGTTACTTCATACTCTTTTCCCGAGAACAGCATCTCCACGACCTTCTGGATGGTGATGCTTTTGTCGGCAAGCAGGATTTTAACCGGCATGGAATAACCTTTCAAAGTTCAGCAGAATGATTTCCTGATCGTCGTCCATTCGGACCCCTTTGACCAGGTTGGGATTGATCCCTTTGATTTCGGCCGGCAGGTCCGTTGGGTCCTCCAGCTGCGCCATCTTCACAATGTTGTCCACGGTAATGCCGTACGGTCTGTCGCCTTCCTGGAGCAGGATGATGCTCTCGCCCTTCGGCTGCTCATCGCCCGAAGCTGCAGTGAAGCCGATAGGTCCGGGGCGGGAAATATCCAGCAGCTGCGCGAGATGGAACACCGGGTAGATGGTGCCCCGATACTCCATGATACCCTCTATGTAGGAATAAGCAAGCGGCACCGGACGCGAACGCCGCCATCCCAGGATCTCGATGGCCCCCTGTAATTTAACGCCGAAGAGCCGTTCCGCGATCCGGAACAACAGATAGTTGCTCGTCATGGCAGCAACCCGTCCTCGTTCAGGAGGAGCACCAGGTCCTCCCGGTTCCGCAGGATACCGGCGTAATAGTTCATGCTGGGGCTCAGAACGCCTCGCGGCATCGGTATCGGCTTTTGCGTCGTTTCCAGGAGCTCTTTCGCCGCGTCGACCAGAAGGCCCAGAACGCCTTTGCTGCTCTTCACGACAAGGAGGCCATCGCCGGGATGGCCTGGCAACTTCAGGATCTTTTTGAGGTTCACCACGGGGATCAACTTTCCGCGGTAATCGAACTTGCCCTCAAAAATTTCTGACAACTTCTGGTCCTTCTGGATATTACGCGGCACCGTGATCTCCAGGAGGCTCGTGATCGGGATCGCAAAGCTCTCGCCCTGAAGCAATAATATCAGGAATCGGTTCTTCTCTTCCATACGGGTGCCGGTTGGCTATGCTCGCGCCGCTAGCGTAACGCCGGCGAGAAGCCGCTTCAATGCCTCGATCATTTCCTGCTCTTCGAAGGGCTTGACGAGGTAATCCTGGGCCCCCATGTCGATTGCTTTTTGCCGGTGTTTCTCTCCGGCCCGGGAGGTCAGCACGATGATCGGGAGGCTTGTGAACACCGGATTTCTCTTCATTTCGGCAATGAGGTCGTAGCCATGCATGACCGGCATCTCGAGGTCGGTGATCACCGCATCGTATTTCTGCTTTGCCAGCGTTTCGAGTGCGTTCATGCCGTCGGTCGCCGTCTCGACTTCGTAGCCACTCCGATCAAGGAAGCGTTGTACGTATTTTCGGATGCTGATGGAGTCGTCGACCACCAGGACCCGCGGCTTGTGCAACTGCGCCTCAGCGGAGGATGCCTCTCTGCCGCCTACATAGCTTGCCTTGGTGCTGATGGTCTCTTCACCAAAGAGGTGGGCCACGTTCAGGATCAGTCGGACGTCACCTTCTCCGGAGATGGTGGCGCCGGAGAACATCCGAACGTTCTTCAGGTAATCGCCGAGGGACTTCACCACGATCTCTTCCCGCCCCATGATATCCTCGACCATAAGGGCCATCCGCTTGTCTGCGAGCACCAGGATCAGCGTGGGGTATCGGAAGTCCTCCTCCCGCTTCGGAAGCTTGCCGACTGTCAGCAGGGTGTTCAGTCGCATGAGCCGCATGAGGGATCCACGGAGGTTAATCATCTCCTCGCCGGCCGCATGCTGGATGTCCTTGTCGGAGAACCTCGTGGTTTCCTCTACCAGGTTCATGGGTATGGCCACTTCCTGGTCCTTCACCTTCACGATCAGCGCCTGGGCAATAGCAAGGGTGAGCGGAAGCCTGATGATGAACCGGGTGCCAACGCCTTTTTCCGTCTTGATCTCGATCCGGCCATTGATCTTACCGAGCTGGATCATCACAACGTCCATCCCCACACCCCGGCCGGACACCTTGCCGACCGCGGCCGCCGTTGAGAATCCCGGACGGAAGATAAGGTTCAAGGCATCGCCGTCGGTCATTGCCTTCGCTTCTCCCGGCGTGAGAAAACCTTTTTCCACGGCCGTGCGGCGCAGCTGTTCCGGGTCCATTCCGCGGCCGTCATCTTCGATCTGGAGCACGATGCTGCTTCCGTCGTGCCGCGCCGAGAGGATGAGGGCGCCGCCCGGCTCCTTGCCGAGCCGCGTACGCTCCTCGGGCCCCTCAATGCCGTGGGAAATGGCGTTCCGGACCATGTGCATGATCGGGTCGGAGATGATCTCAAAGATCGTCTTGTCGATCTTGGTGTCCCCGCCCGTTACGACCATGTTGATCTTCTTGTTCTCGGCCTGGGCAAGGTCCCGCACCGGACGCTGGAACAGCTGAAAGAGCCGGTCCATTTCGACCATGCGCGCCTGCGTGATCTCATCCTGAAGGTTGGAGGTGATTGTGGAGATGCGGCTCGTGTCCAGCTCGAAGGAATCGAAAAAACCGGAGAACTCCGTCATGATCTCGTTGGTGTCGTTCGTGATCTCCGCAAGCTTGCGGGAGAGGAGGTTGAAGTCGTCGTACCGGTCGAATTCCAGCTCGAAGAAGTCCCCTGACTGGCTGGCGGGTCGCTGCTCGGGCCCGGACAGGGCCGGCGTCTGGAAATTCATCGTGTATTCGTACTTCTCCTCGAATTTTCGTATCTCGTGAAGAAGGCGGCTCTGGCTGAAAGCGAGCTCGTCGCGGAGGTTCTTGATCAGGTCCACCTGCCGGGTGAGCTTGTTGCGGTTCACCACCATCTCGCCGACGAGGTTCATGAGATTGTCAAGCCGTTCGATATTGACCCGGATGAACTGTTTCTCGACCTCGACGGCATCTGCGGCGCGCCTGCCGACCCCACGCTTCTCAACGAGGCCCGCTTTCTTGGCATCCTCGAGCTCCTGCCGGAGCGATGCTTCTGCAGCGGCGGCCGCCACCGTGGACGGCTGTGTGGTTGTTGCTGCGGGAGGAGTCGGGACGGCCGGCTTAGTCGCCGAAGGAGGCGGTGCCATGACCGGCGCCGTGGGTCTCGGTGTGACAGATGCTGCCGGTCGCGGCGCCACGGGCGCTGCTTGTTTTGGTATTGAGGGTTTGGGGGGCGTTATCTGCCTCGAGGCTTCGCCGGTCTCCTCTGCGAACGCATTTTCCCAGGCAAGGTCCAGTTCTTCCTTGGACGGCAGCGTTACTGGTTTTTCCGGTGCCTTGCTCACGGGCAGAGCTGCCTGCGGCGGTGGCGGCGGTGCTGCAGCGGCGACCGTCTCTGCCGGCACTGCTGCGGCTCCACCGCGGAACGTGTCGACAATGGACTTAAAGGACTGGGAGATGTTCTCGATAATGAGAGGATCTTCAGGTTTCTTCGATGCGATGCCGTCCACCATGAGCTTCACAGCATCAACGCAGTCAAAGAGGAAGTTCAGGGTATCGCGGCTGATCGGAATGGACCCCGAGCGGAACAGGCCAAGCATATCCTCGGCCTTGTGGCCGACGTCGCTGACCCCCTGGAAGCCCATCATCGCGGCAGAGCCCTTGAGCGTATGGGCAGCCCGGAAGAGCTCGTCAATCACAGCCCGGTCGTCAGGTGTCTTCTCCAGGGCGAGCAGACCCGAATTGAGGTTCTGGATATGTTCGCCAGCCTCGACCAGGAAGAACTCTATAATACCGGATTTATCAAAGGAGCCTGCCATAGAGCCTATTCAACGAACCCCAGCTTGATCTCCTCATCGCTCGTGGTGACGTCCTCGGCAAGCTGCGGATAGCTGCCTTCGAGGACAGGAAGCTCGCCTTCCCCGGCGGGTGCGGCCTGTTCCTTGCCCAGCTTGAACCGGCCGATCGCATCGGTGAGACGTTTCGAAAGGTCCGCCAGTCTACCGATGGTCTCCACGGTATCCTGCACGCCCTTCGTCGTGTCCTGGGTCAGCTTGGAGATGCTGTTCATGGAGCTCACGACGCTTTCGGAGACCTTCACCTGGTTCGCAGCGGAATTGGTAATGTCCGTCACGAGTCCGGAGGTCTGTTTAACGATCTGTTCAATCTCGCGAAGTGCAGCGCCGGCCTGGTCGGCAAGCTTGGTACCTTCCTCCACCTCACGGGTACCCTCTTCCATGACCGTCACTGCCTCGCTCGTCTCAACCTGGATGCCCTTGATGAGGCTGGTGATGTCCTTGGTCGCGCGCGCCGCCCGTTCTGCCAGCTTCCGGACTTCGTCGGCAACGACGGCGAAGCCTTTTCCCTGTTCTCCGGCGCGGGCTGCCTCGATCGCGGCGTTCAGCGCCAGCAGGTTCGTCTGGGTCGCGATCTCGTTGATCACCTCGATGATGGCACCGATCTCGAGGGAGCGTTCGCCAAGGCCTTTGATCTTCTTCCCGGTCGTCTGCACTGCGGCCCGGATCCTCTGCATACCCTTGATCGTCTCCGCCACGGAAGAGCCGCCCTTTACGGCGGCCTGCGTGGCCTTCAATGAGGCCTGAGTAGCGGCCTCGGCGTTCTCCGCCATGCGCTGGATCGTGTGGGACATCTCGTTCACCGCGCCCGATGCACCCTGGATCTGGGCCGTCTGCTGCTCGGCACCCCTGCGCATACGTTCGGAAGCCTGCAGCATGTCGCCGGTCGAGCTCTGGATCTCATGGGCAACACTGCTTGCCTGGGAGACCAGGGCCGTAAGACCGTTGATCATCAGGTTGAATGCGTCTGCCACGGAGCCCAGCGCGTCGGCAGTCACTTCGGCCTTGACCGTCAGGTCGCCTTCGGCGGCGCCGCTCACGATGGAGAGGAGGTCCATGACCTGGTGCTGCATCTTGTCCCGGTCGGCTTCGGTCTGGACCAGGCCCTGAAGACGGTCGATGGTGTTATTGAGCGTCGTACCCAGCTGTCCAAGCTCGTCAGCGGATTTCACGTTCGCCTTCTTCGAAAGGTCCCCGCTCCCGAGGGCTTCGGCGACCCGCATAAGGTCTCTCACCGGAGCGATGATGATGGTGGCCAGAATGACGGTAATGATGGACAGAGCAAGAAGGGAACCGGCGCCGACATAGATGATCTTCAGCAGGATGTTCCGGATGTTCGTCTTGATCTGGGTGATGTTCAGGCCGATGTGGATGGAGCCGAGAGCGCCGCCGCCCACCGGCGAGGCGATGTCGGTCACCTCGATGATCGTATCCTTGAGCACGAGGTTGGTGTTCTCCGTCCCGAAGGGCACATTAGGCTGGAGCTGGTTGATGTTCTGGAGCTCCGGCGGAACCACATTGCCTTCGAAGGACGAGGAGAGGACCCGCCCCCGGCCGTCACGGATGAAGGCATAGGCAACGTCGGCCTGCCCGATCGCCTCGCCCAAAATGAACTGAAGGGCGTTCAGGTCTTCGACCTGGACCGGCTCCGCGGCCTTGACGCTCAGTCCGTCCGCCAGGATCAGGGCCTTGTTCAGGGCCTCGTCCCGGAGGGTGTTCTGGAGCTGATAGTATACAAAACCGAGGATGCCCGCTCCGAACACGGCGGACATACCCACGATCATGATCATGATCTTGGTCCTGATGCTGATGCGGCGGAGCAGGAGAATATCAAGGATCTTCATGGACGAACTCCTTTGTGCAGGTAATAACGCCGCGCGGCCGTACCGGACCGGGCGGTATGATACATCAGGACAGCCTGATAGCCTCCAGCAGGAGGTCGATGTTCAGCAAGGCGGCAACGCCGCTCTGGCGCTGGATGATCGCCTTCAGATACCGGCTGCGGTTCTTGGCGCCCGAATCTTGGAAGGCGACGTCGGCGGGTAACGGCAGAATGCTGCTCAATGGCACCGAGACCACTGCGGCGACAGCATCCACGAGGATTCCGAGGGTCATCTGGTTATACTGGATGATGGCGATCTGGTTGGCGCCGGCGGAGACGGGCAAGGACAATGCAGGGCGGATGTCGACTATGGGGACGATGTTGCCCCGAAGATTAATGATGCCGATGACATGGGAAGGAGTGGTCGGTACGGAAAAGATCTTCTGGGGGATAAGGATCTCGGCCAGGATATCGACCGTCACGGCATAAGTGTCCCCGCTGATGCTGAAGAGACATATTCGCACTTCCTCTTCTGCGATCGCAGGCGGAACCACCTCTGCGGTGACATCACTACCGATATCGGCCAATCAGGCCCCCCTCCGGAATCCTTGTTAGATATACTTCTTCACGGTCTTGAGCAGATCTTCCGGCTTGAACGGCTTGGTGAGATACTCGTCGGCACCCTGTTTCATGCCCCAGAACTTGTCGCTCTCCTGATCTTTCGAGGTCACCATGATGACTGGTATGTTCTTGGTCTGATCGTAGGTCTTGATCTCGCGACAGACCTGGAATCCGTTCTTCTTCGGCATGATCACATCAAGGATTATAAGATCGAACTTCTCTGTCTTCGCCTTTGCTTCGGCCGCCTCGCCATCCATCACGGTCACGATGGAATGTCCCGTCGGCTGCAAGGTCTGCTGGATGATCTGCAGCTCTGCCAGGCTGTCATCTGCTACGAGTATCTTGGCCATGTGCCTCTCCTTTTTGTGTCACGCAATGATGAACAGGGTAACACATTTTGTTGGTATTGTCAAGTTTTCTTTCGTTTTATCACACAGTTGCAGACGCCCCGGACCTACTTCTTTTTTCTGATCAGGTTCACCGAAAGGAGGATGAACAGACTCTTGGCTACATCAAAGTCCGAAAGGAACGCCTCGTCAACGATATCCTGGACCGAACGCCTTCCGTCCACCATGGCGAAGACCTTGATGTCCATATTGCTCAGGCCCCGTCGGGTAAGCTCTTCAGCGTTGCCGATGAGTGGCTCGAAAACCATCGAAAAATTAGGTATTTTCTGTTGAATCAGCACCCACTCGTCGGACCGTCTTGTCCCTTCCAGGATCAGGTCATCCACCTTCAGCGCTACGGGATTAGCAAAGACAGGAGGCTGGGCATGATCGAAGAGGAACTCGCCATCCTTCCATCCCAGAGCCTTGAACACTATCGTCTCTGTATGGCGCCGGAGACACGCACCGAAGGTCTTCTGGTCCAAAATCTTTTCCTGTGCCAGCACTCCGTCGATGGGCTGACCGGTCATCTGCGCTATGCGGCTCGCATGCTGAAGCCCGTCATCCCCGACACGGCAGGTCTTCTTCAGCAGACCGTCCATGCCGGGTATGCTGCCGTTCATGCTGCAGCTGGCGAAGGCGATCGCTCCATCCTTGAAAAAGATCTCTGCCTCGCCTTCCTTGCGGTTGATGAACAGCCTTCCGCTCTGGCGCTGGAGAGACAGCATTTGCATGAGTTCGATGATGCGAAAAGCAGCGAGGCTGCCGTGAATGGCGACGTTGCTGCCGCCCGGCTCTCTGCCCAGCGCTTTCCGGATGATGTCAGGAAGTGTGTTCCTCACGAATTCTTCGAGGATGCGATTCACGACAGCGGTGATCTGGACCTCGATACCTTCTGAGGCGGGAAATGCCCCTGTCCCATCCCGGGCCGGGGTTAAGGACGAGGCTGGACGGGCCTTTACAGCAGCGGCTGCGGCCTTTGCCGCTGCTGCGTCCTGTGCTTTTTTGTCCAGAACCTCGCGGATCTTCGCGAGGAGCTCTTCCGGTTGGAAGGGCTTGGTGAAATATTCGGAGATACCGAGGACATCGACGAACTTGCTGCCGACCTTGTCGCCTTTGGAGGTCACCAGGATGATTGGCGTATCGCGGAAATCCGGGTCCTCCTTCAGGATCTTGCACACTTGGTACCCGTTCATCTTGGGCATCACAAAATCCACAAGGATCAGCGCAGGCCGTTCCGACTTCGCCTTTTGGATGCCCTCTTCACCGTCCGATGCCAGAACGACCTGATACCCCTGCGAAGAAAGGATCATTTCGATCAGCCGCTGCACGGTCGGACTATCGTCTATGTTGAGAATCTTCTCGCCTGCCATGGTATACTCCGGGGCGCAACGTATCGATAATAGCACGGCAGAAAAGGAAATGTCAATGATTTAGCTAGAAAATTCAGCGGGTTCCTTGGAAGACATTACTGCGGGAGACGCCGGAGAAGGGATCGCTTTAAAACCGGATATCATTAATCTGCCGGTTGAGTCTCTTGACCAGGACAACGCCCGTCTCAGTGTTGAAAATGAGCTTGCGCCCGACCTTGCCGCCTGTATCGGCGCTCAGGACGGGTATGTTCTCGATCCGGAGCGTGTCTTCCGCGATCTGGATGTTGCGTTCACCGATATTCATGAAGGGATTCGTTACGTTCAGGACGATGCCGCCGCCAAAGACCTTGGCCCGAAGATTGCGCCGGTCAGACCCGAACTCCAGCATCTTCTCGATCAACTTCGCAATGGCGATATTCCCGTACTTAGGAGACGCCAGTCCTTCGCCGTTCCAGAAAGGAAGCATGTAGTGGTTGATCCCGCCCCGGTTCCGGACGCAGTCCCAGAGGCAGACCGATACGCAGGAGCCCAGCACGGTCGTGACCATATGTCGCTCTTCATGGGCAAAGAGGCTACCGGCAACGAGGTAATGCGCGTTTTCGCCCTGCTCAGGTATCATTGCGAACATCCGTGCCAGCGGGTATGAAAGGGGGCAGCCGTTCAGAATTGCGTCCCGCCCTCGAAAATGAACTCATTGCCGTTGCCGGACGTGTCGGCCCGATCCGTCCCAAGCTCGGCGATGGAAATAGTGAACACACAGCCGTTGCCTTCGGCCCCGGTCAGCGTGATGGTCCCGTCAAGCATCTCGATCAATGCCTTCGTGATGCTGAGTCCGAGACCATGACCTTTGTGACGCTTGCGGATGCCCGCATCGAGCTGGACGAACCGGTCAAAGACCTTTTTGCGGTCCCTTTCAAGGATACCAAGACCTTCATCAGCAATGGACATGTCCAACCGCGCCCTCTCCCTCCATGCGCGGATGGTGATCCGCTTGCCCTCGCGGTTGAACTCGATCGCGTTGGCGAGAAGGTTGGCCAGCGCTTTCTGAAGCTTGTCCGGGTCCGTTTTGAACGTGAGCGGCTCTTCGCCGGGCTCGAACACCACGGTCAGCCTCTTCTCCGCAACCTTGTGACCAAAGGCCGCGATCAGTCCACGGACCAGCGCGGTCACATCGACCTGCGCCACGCTGACGGTCGTCTCGCCCGCCTCGATCTCTGCAGCTGCAAAGATATTCCGGAGCTGAAAATCGAGATCGAAGGCCTCGTGGTAAATGGTGCTGGCCATGGTGCGCGCAGTGTCGGCGTCGGCCTTCCTGTCCACGATCTGTTTTGCCATGCCCATGATGGACATGAGAGGATTATTGATCTCGTTCCTGATGTTCGACAGAAAATCGGATTTGAGCGACTCGGATTGCCGCAACTTCTCGTTCACTGCCTCAAGGTTCTGCGTCATCGCCCGGAGATTGGCAACGGCGATCCGGTTCTCCTCGAGCCTTTTCTTGAGCTCATCAAGCAGTATTTCGTCAGCTATTCTTTCCACGCCCTCCTCCTTCAGGACCCTCCCCCGTAGTGAATGCCTCATACACTGCTATCCAGGCATCGGCGAACGAACTGCCGTTCTTCGGGCAGGCCATTCGTCGGCAGGAAAACAGGGCGTCATATCCATAAGGTTGCCTGCCCCTCATTACATACATGATAGCCGAAATCTTTCGAGGAGGGGAAGGGAAAACGGGGACCCGTTTAATCACACTTGGTGTCTTCCTTGCACAATCCTTCATCAGGCAGCGGGTTGAATATCGGATTTGGGGTCGTGGCAGGAGCGAATAAGTCAAACCGACTGGTCGTATGATCAGCAGATTTCTTATTGCCTCCTGCGGCGGAAGGCGCCTTCTGTGGCCGTTTCGGGGCATGATCGGATTCCGGCTTGCGGAAAAGATACTGCCGGATGGCTTCGGTGCCGGTGAGAAATACCTTTTCGGAAGGTCCATTCACCATCAGCGTCGGGACGCCCTCGATCCCCAGGTTTCGAAGGAGCAACGAATATTCTTTTACCAGGACATGGGCAACCACGATCTTGTTCTCATCAAGCTCCTTCCGGATCTCGGTGCAGTGCTTGCAGTCCGCGCTGTAGAAGAGGATGTACTTCTGGCCGAGCGGGATAGCCGGGCCTTCGGCGGGTAGAATGAGGTAGAACAGGCTGAAGACCGCCAAGAGCGAGCCAAACCCGGCAAGGACCTCGCGGTGGCCGGCAAGCATGCGCAAGACACCGAGGACCAGGAAGATGCCGAAAACGCTCAGGCAGAATACGCATACCGCGTGCAGACGGAAGAGCTGATAACCGACGAAGAACCCCTCGCCCGCCAGGGAGACCACAAGCAGGAAGTTTATGATCCGGTCACGAACCTCATTGACCGACCGCGTACCCTGCGCCGCAAGCGCCGAGATCACCGCAATTGTTCCCAAGCCCAGCAGGACCATGGCAAGGTCACCGAATCGGGTATACTGCGTGACGATCTTGCATCCCTCGGTGGCGCAGATGCTCTTCCCGAAGGACTGAAGCACGGCTTCAAGAAGCAGGTAGAGCGAACCGAGAGCGCTCGCTATGACGAACAACCGTGAAGGAACGTTTTTCCTGTTCATAGATTTCCCCGACGCTGGAATCATTGCTCCGACCTGCAGAATCACGAGAACTGTTTCGCCACCGCGTCAATGAACTCTCCGGTGAGCGCATGCTTCCCGGGCCGAGGTTCAGCGATCGCGGCGAGGTCCTTGGTCATGAGGCCGCTCTCGATGGTCCTGATAACGGAGGATTCCAGTTTCTTCGCGAACGCGACGACGTCCGGCGTGCCGTCAAGCTCGCCCCGACGGGCGATGGCGCCGGTCCACGCGAAGATGGAGGCCACGGAATTCGTGGACGTGGGTTTGCCCTTCAGATGCTCGTAGTAGTGGCGCATGACCGTGCCGTGCGCCGCCTCATACTCATACTTGCCGTCAGGAGACACGAGCACGGATGTCATGAGCCCCAGGCTGCCGAATCCGCTGGCGACCATGTCGCTCATCACGTCGCCGTCATAGTTCATGCACGCCCAGAGCATGCCTCCCTCGGACTTGATCACCTGCGCCACGGCATCATCGATCAGCATAAAGCGGTACTGGATGCCTGCTTGGTCGAAGTCGTCCTTCGCCTTCATCGCTTCATCGGCGAAAACATCACGGAACAGGCCATGGTACTGCCGGGAAATCGTGTCCTTGGCGCCGAACCAGATGTCCGTTTTCTCGACCATGGCGTACTGGATGCAGGACTTCGCGAAGCTGCGGATGGACCGCTCGGTGTTGTGCATCCCCATGATCACGCCCGGCCCCTTGAACTCATGGATCAGGACGGTCTGTTTCGCACCGCCGCCAGCCGGTGTAAAAATGATCTCGGCCTTTCCCGGGCCGCCCACTACGATCTCGCTGTTCTTGTAGATGTCGCCGTAGGCGTGGCGACCGATGATGATCGGCCGTTTCCAGCTCCTGACCGCCGGCGGAACATTCTTGACAATGATGGGCTTGCGGAAGACCGTTCCGTCGAGGAGTGAACGGATAGTGGCATTCGGGCTTGCCCACTGCTTCTTGAGGCCATACTCCTTGACGCGCGCGGCATTCGGTGTGATGGTGGCGCATTTTACCCCCACACCGTACTGCTTGATTGCCTCCGCAGCTTCGACCGTGATCCGGTCGTCAGTCTCGTCGCGGTGCTTCATGCCGAGATCGAAGTACTTGATGTCGACCGCGAGGTGGGGAAGGATCAGCTTCTCCTTGATCATCTGCCACATGATCCGGGTCATCTCGTCGCCGTCCATCTCGACGATGGGGTTCTTTACCGTTATGGCCACTGGTCGGTTCTCCTTCCGGATGATCCCGTCATGAACTCTTACACGCACAGCTCGAGGGCGCTGAAGAAATACGCGATCTCATACGAAGCGGTGTCCGGAGCATCGGAGCCATGGACCGAGTTTGCCTCCATGCTCTGGGCGAACTCCTTCCGGATCGTGCCGGGCTCGGCATTGGCAGGGTTCGTGGCGCCCATGAGCTTGCGCCACGCCGCTATGGCGTTCTCTTTCTGAAGCACCAGGACGATGCAGGGTCCGGACGACATGAAATCCGTGAGGCTGCTGAAAAAGGGTTTCCCCCGATGGACGGCGTAAAAACCCTCGGCCTGCTTCTTGGTCATCCGCAACTTCTTCATGGCAATGACCTGAAAGCCGTTCTCCTCGATCTTCGCGAGCACCTGGCCGGCGATGCCCCTGCTGCAGGCATCAGGCTTGATGATGGCAAAAGTCTTTTCCATGGGCATGACACTCCCTCCGACGGGCTTCGGTAACGAACATGAGGTGTGATTTTAAGGCGCGCGGGAAGAATTGTCAACCGCACAGTGAAGCTCCCTGCAGCCAGCTGCAGGGCATCTTCGATCCTCTGAGAAGTATGTTTATCCCAGTAGCTCGCTCACCGCAGCGAGCGGCAGAAAATGCGCTCGATCCTGGATTCTACGCGGGACCAGCGGGTCTACTTCGCTGGTGAAAAGCGGTTTCGGAAGATTACCGACCATCAGTTGAACCGGTTCAGCCGGTTCTTATAGATGTAGCTCGCACCCTGGAAATAGCTCATGGTATCAGCGACATCCTCCTCCCGGGGCTTGGCCTCCCGCTCACTCCCGTCCGCCCGCGCGACGACATAAGAGTCCAGGCGTTTTTTCGGCCCCACGACCAGGAGCCTGTCGCCGGTGATATACCCGAGCTTCTGGTAGGTCGAAATGAACGCGCGTTCAGGAGCCACACTGGCCTTCAGGATATCCCTCCCGAAGAACTTGGACCGGTAGCTCATATTCAAGATGCCCAGGACCGTCGGTGCAATATCGATCTGGCTCATCATCCGATCAACCCTCCCGGGCCGAACATAGGCGGGCGAATAGACCAGCAGAGGGATCTCGTAGCGCTTGACCGGCAGGTCCACCTTGCCGCCGCTTGCCGCGCAGTGGTCCGCCACGATGACGATGACCGTATCCTTGAACCAGGGCTGGCGTTTCACCTCGTCGATGAACCGGCCGATAGCGTAGTCTGCATATTTAACACCACCGCCCCGGCCCGTTCCTGACGGGACATCGATCTTTCCTTCAGGATAGGTGTAAGGCCGGTGGTTCGACGTGGTCATGACCTCGAAGAAGAAAGGCCTGCCTTCGGCGTGGGACCGCGAGCCTTCCCGGATGACACGCCGGAACAGGTCCTCATCGCACACGCCCCAGACATTCGAGAAGGTAATCTCGTCCTTGGCAAGGTCGCTCCTGTCCGTGATGGCAAAGCCGTTGTGACTGAAAAAGTAGTTCATGTTGTCGAAATATCCCTGGCCGCCGTAGACGAACCGTGTGTCATATCCCTTGGACCGCATGAGCGTGCCCCAGGAGAAGAAGTCCTCGTTCCGGGGACGCTTGACAATGGAGGTGCCGGGAAGCGGCGGGATCGAAAGCGTAATCGCCTCCAGGCCGCGGACGGTCCTTGTCCCCGTGGCATAAGCGTGGGTAAACAGGAGTGACTCCTTCACAAGGCGGTCGAGGTTCGGGGTGTGCCCTTCCGGATTTCCGAAGGCACCCAGGTACTCGGCGCTCAGGCTCTCTTCGATGATGACAACGATGTTTAGCTTCTTCTCCGGCACCGGATTGGCGATCACCCGCGTGATGTCCCGAGGGTCGCTGCTGGCCAGGGGCCCGGTCTTCTCGGCCAGGAGCTCACGGAGATGCCGGAGGGCCGCGTCTTCGTCCATGGTGGGGTAGAACTTCTGGAAATCGAGCTCATTGTTGCGAAAGGCCGCGAACAGGTCGTAGATGCCGTTCCCCGCAAGCTCATTGGCGTAGTTGTTCGGAGATATGTTCGTGAACGACTGGTCCACGAACGCGAAGGATA
The DNA here is from genome assembly GCA_013334545.1 of Nitrospirota bacterium. Taxonomy (GTDB): domain Bacteria; phylum Nitrospirota; class UBA9217; order UBA9217; family UBA9217; genus JAAXXJ01. Next base: position 18,224 of record JAAXXJ010000002.1, read on the forward strand.
GGACGGGCAGCATGGCCATGATGAGCCCCTGCCGCGCTCGCCGACCGAATGTGTCCGGGCCGGGAAGAATCGCACGATCGACCCGCGTCCGGAGAAGGACGTGGAGAGCGGCCGCTCCCGCAAGTATGCCCGTGAAGATGATGTTCAGGGGATAGGACTCCCGGATATTGCCCACCACCTCACGGGTGTAGACCAGATAATCGATCGCGATAAAATTGAAGCGCGTCTCGAACTCGTCGAAGAACAGATATTCTGCCACGATGTCGAACAGCAGGAGCGCGAGCACCGCAAAGAAAACGGCATGGGCCAACCATTGGTGATACCGGTGCCGGTATATCCTGTCCGGTACGAGTACCAGATACAGCGCGAAGGGGATGGCAACATACGAGAACGTGACGCAATCGTAAAAGAAGCCGGTTCCGTACACCTTCACCAGCAGGAGCAGTTCGTGGTCCATACCGGGCAGGGCTTTGATGAACAGGATCGTCCGTACGACCAGGGCCTGGAGCAGGAACACCAGTGATAGGAGGTAGAGAAAGCCGAATCTATTTTGTAGGGAACGAAGTTCCGACGAAGGTAGACGTGCCATTATTTCATTTTACATCCAAAAGGGAACACCGCGGAGAACGGTAGCGGTCTTGAGGATCGGAGAATCCCTGCAGTTTGACGCAGGGCGCTTCAACGTCCACATGATACTTCTTTAAGCGCGCGTAATCCATAGTTATTTCTGCTCTGATCGCCGCACGGTGCCGCTATCGTTTTTTGAGAAAAACCACGATCGCGCCGCTGCCGCCCTTGTCGCGGGGCGCGGCATGGATCTCGGCGACCATGTCTTTTCCCTGCTCGCGAAGCCATGCGGCGACCGCCCCGGGAAGCACCGGTCCGTCAGGAGAGTTGTGTCCTTTTCCCGTTATCACGAGGACCGCCTGCAGCCCGCGCGCATAGGCGCTGGCAGTGAAGTACTCGAGCCGCCGGAGCGCATCGTCCTTCAGAAAACCGTGAAGGTCCAGCTCCTCGCTGATGCGGATGGTGCCGCGCTTGAGCTGGCGCATGCGGCCGGACGAGGAACGAGCCGGTGCTTCCTCATCCGGGCCCGGTATGCCGTCACGACGCACCGGGGTCCCGATCATGCCCACTGCTTGCAGAAAAAGAGCCCGCCCGTGTGCTTCGTCATCGACACGTTTTTCCGCGGCCGCCGTAGGCGTTTGCGGTCCCGGCTCCTGGTCACCGTCCGCCGCAATCCTCGTAGCGCCGCTCATGGACCGCAGGAAAAGACCTTCGTCGTCCTCGTGATCATCGTGCGAAGAGGCCTTCTGTGCCGCTGCTGACCGTGGTGATGTCTTCCCGATGGCGTCTTTCAGCACCTTGAAAGGGCTGTTCTGAAATTCGCCGTTCCTTTGTTCCTGCATTCTGTTCCTGCGTTTCTTTGCCATGGAATTACGATGATGGTTCGTGCATCGGATCGCAGGCGGGGCCTCTCTTGGGGCAGGGCGCCGATCCTTTGAGGTTAGTGGTCGGGATAGCGTTCAGCGATGTTGTGGATCGAATCGATACAGGCAAAGAACGTCTCGATCATCTCGGGATCGAAATGCGTGCCGGAAGAGACCTTGAGCTCTTCGAGGACCTGTGCTTCCTCCCACCGCTCCTTATACGCACGTTTGGAGCTCAAGGCATCATATACATCTGCCAGGGCGACAAGCCTGCCGAACACCGGGATCTCGTCACCTTTCTTCGGCCGAGGTGATCCGTTGCTATTTTCATATCCCGGCAGTACCTTGCCATCAAAGGGATTGATGTGCCCCGGATAGCCGGTGCCATCCCACTTCTCGTGGTGGTTGAGCGCCACAACGGCCGATGCATCGTCGAACTCGGAATACTGCTCGGAGAACAGCCGTGCGCCCATAACGGTGTGCTGCTTCATGATCTCTCGTTCCGCCTCGTCGAGCCGCGTTGGTTTCTTGAGGATCGCGTCCGAGATCGCCACCTTGCCCACATCATGGAGCATGGCAGCCATGCGCAGGATGTCGCGGTTCTTTTCAAGGACATCATGGTGCACCCCGCGCTTGCCCGCCCAGTGCTCGTAGATGGCCACGGAATAGGATGCCACGCGGTTCACGTGAGAGCCGGTCTCTTTGGGGTCCCTCAGCTCCGCCATCTTGATGGTCCGGAGGATCATGGCGCGCGTCATTTGTGCGCGCTCGATGGCGACCGCGGCCATGTTGGCGAAATGCATGACGAGGGGCTCATCTTTCTTCGAGAACGGCACCGCCGCGCCCTTCGCGTTCTTTTCGTTGATGAGCTGGAGAACGCCGGTCGTGTCGCCGCGGTTCGTTTTGAGCGGGAACGTCAGCATGGACTGAGTGCGATAGCCGGAGAGATCGTCGAACTTGCGGTTGAACGAGAACGGAAGCGTCGAGGGGAGCTTATAGACATCCGTCAGGTTCAGCATCTCGCCGGTATTCGCCACATAGCCCGCGATGGTCTGATTGTTGATCGGAAGGGTAAAGGTCGAGTAGATCAGCTTTTTCCCGGGCTGCCGCTGCTGGAGCGTGTCGTTCTGAGTGTAGGTAAACTTCAGCTTGTCGTCTTCCTTCACATAGATGGTGCCGGCGTCGGCGTTTACCAGGCTCCGCGCTTCCTTCAGGATTCGCTCGAGCAGTACGTCCAGATCCTTCACCTGGGTGATCTCGATGCCAAGGTTCACGATCTTCGCGAATTTCTGTTTTTCTGTGAGCATGTCGGCTATCTTACCTCCCGTAAGACCGGCTTGTCAATTCAAGGATGGCCACAAAAGCCTTTTCTTCATTGACTCACAACACCTTTTTTGTTATAGTGTACCATTCAGAAGCGAACGGCGCGGTCATTCCGTTCGCCTTTTCATTATTACCCGGGAGCAGAGGTCGTTCGCATGGACATAAAGGTCAACGCCATTCGGAAGAAGCTCATGAAACAGCGCGAAGAGCTTTTGTCCGAAGCAGGACAAACCATCAACTCAAAGCTGGGCGCGGATAAGCAGAGCTTTCCTGACCCCACGGACCAGGCCGCTGCGGAACTGGACAACAATTTCATGCTCAGGCTCCGCGGCCGGGAGCAGAAGCTCCTGAAGAAGATCGACGAGGCCATTGCCCGCATCGACGAGGGATCCTATGGCATATGCGAATCCTGCGGCGGCCAGATCGGCCTCAAGCGGCTTGAGGCCCGGCCGGTCACGACGCTCTGCATCGAGTGCAAGACCGAACAGGAAGAGAACGAGAAGCGCCAGGCAGGGTAAGAATGGGACAGGTTCCGATTGCATCCAGGAACGAGCGATTCCCCGCAGCTTGCTGCGGGATAAGTGAGCGATCAGGATAAACATACTACACCGAATATCGAAGGCTCTTTGCAGCTTGCTGAAGGGAGCTTCAACATGGCTGGCCGTCATTGGTCGGCCTTTTGTATTTGTGGCGGACGGCAGGGACCAACTCCCTGGCCGCTGCCGTACGGCGGGCATCAGAGCATCAGTCCCTCAGCGATCTCGGAGTTGACCTGATGGATCCATTGCACGATGCGGTGATGCACATTTTCCTGCATGTCCTCGAAACACAATCCGACATAATAGGCCGCATCCTGCTTCCTGGCGTGGTAGACTGTTGCGCGTATCGTGATGTTCTCCAGTTCAAGTAGACTGAAGTTCACGTTCACCTTTGAACCGATTCCGACCGGGGAACCGACCACCAGAAGGCATCCTGCCGGGCTGATGTTCTTTACCATGGCCGTGAACGCTTCATCGGGAAAGCCTGCGAGCGAGTAGACTGCCGAGGCGTCCGTCGCTTTTCGCATATACTGGCGAGCTCCGCCTTTTACGCTTACGACCTCCGCGATGCCGATCGGCTGGTCCTTCCCTTTTACCATCACCGGATGCAATTCCTTCAACGACGCCTGGTCGCCAATAGCCTCGGCAATGGCCCTGCTCACCAGGACCATGCCGGGCTGCGCGATCCCGCACATTCTCGCCGCTATGTTGATGTTATCACCGATCACGGTATAGTCCATATGGTCTTCCGAGCCCATATTGCCCATGACGACCTCGCCGTTGTTCAGGCCGATCCCGATGCTGATAACCTTTTCCCCCGCAGCTGACCGCGCAGCATTCAAGGCCTTGCAGTAGCTCTGGATCTCCACGGCGGCCCGCACTGCGTTGATCTCGTTGCCCCGGCCCTCAAAGATGGCCATTACTTCATCGCCCACGAACTTATCGATCGTGCCGCCGAACTGATGGATAACCTTCGCCTGCAGGTTCAGATACACGTTCATAAGCCTGACCACGTCCTCGGGGCTCATCTTCTCGGAAAGCGAGGTGAAGCCGCGAGCATCGGAAAAGAGGGCGGTCACATACTTCCGCTCTCCTCCCAGTTTCAACTGCGTCATGTCGCGGTGCTCCTTGATGCTCTGGACCGTGGGCTGGGACAGGTACTTCTCCATGAGGAGCTTTTCCCGAAGGTTCAGGATCATCTGGTTGAAGACATTCGTGAGCTTCCCGATCTCATCGCTCGAGCTGACGGGGACCAGTCTGCGCAGGTCGCCGCGGGCAACGACCTGCATGCCTGCGGCGAGCGAATCAAGCGGTTTCGTAATAAGACGGGCGAGCGCAAATGAGATCAGCAGTCCGCCGACAATGAATCCCAGGGCCATCCCGAGGAAAATGATCTGCTGTCTGCGGATGGCCTTGTTCAGGGCTTTCTGAGAGATCCCGATGCGCGCTACGCCGATCTTGAGATTCTTCGTCTTCAGCATGATGGGAATCGTGGTGTCAAGGACAGGGTCGTTCCCGGCAGCAGTCTCCTGGAACAGCAGGCTGTTGGCGCGGTGCGCCGCAAGGTCCGTAGAGCCGGTCAGGAGCGCCCCTTTCTTGGTCAGATCACTGTGCGCGAAGACCTCCCCCTTGTCGTCTATGACCATGGCATAGACAACATCATCACGTTGCCGGATGTCCATGATGGTAGAATAGACCGGCAACTCCTGTTTCGTAAGCAGGCCTTCCTTCCCCACGTTCGCAAGCTGGTTGACCAGCGTTTCCGCGCGGTTTTTCATTTCTTGGCGCAGGATGGCGTTCTGCTGGGTGAAGGTGACCACGCCGAGGGAAATGACGGCGAGGCTCATTATCACGATGAGCGTTCCGGCGATCTTGTACCGGACACTGATCGAAACGAGGAAATGGAGAAAGCGTGAGGGCGTTGCTGGGCGCTCAACCTCTTGCTTCGCCGCGGACAGGGCGGCAGCGCTCTGCTGCTCCGGCCGTTCCTGCTGATCCTCCCTCGCGGATTCAGCAGCAATGCCAGTCTCCTCCTCGTTATATACCGGTTCGTCGTTGCTCATTTCGTTTCGATTTCCTTTAGGGTCTTTAATATGCGTTCGATCTTCTTGAGGTTCTCGTGCGCCTTCACTCCCAGGGCGGTGTTCGGCCCGAGCGCAAGGGCTTGTTCGAACGCCTCCTTGGCCTCTCCGTAGTTCTCCCGGGAGTACTGCTGGACACCGAGGTCGTAATACTGCTTCTGGGCCTTGGCATCAACATGCTGGCGGGCCGGAGACCTCGAAGGTGCAGTTGCAGGCGCGGGGGGCGTTTTTTTGAACAACGCACATCCGGACGGAACGAGCAGCATCATGCTGCAGAGGAACCATTGAACCACTAATCTTCGGATCTTCATGAACTTGTCTGATGTCAACCTCGTAAGCTCCTGCGCTGTCAATCCCGCAACCGTTGCACCCCCCGGGGTGGTATGGCGCGCTGTTTTCCGTTCATAGTGATATAAATATATCACAAAAATACCGTGATGGGCAAAAAAAATGGGCTAGCAGTCATCTGCTAACCCTTTGATGTACATGGTGGGCGCTGCAGGGTTTGAACCTGCGACCCCTGCCGTGTGAAGGCAGTGCTCTCCCGCTGAGCTAAGCGCCCGGAAACGGTGATTATCTTACCCAGAGGGTACCTGTTAGTCAAGCGAAAACTTGGTTTGTATGGTCCACAAAGCTCGTGACGCACAGAGCTGACCAGGAATGATCCGCCGTTATCCCCCGTATCGGTTTGATCAGTGTCAGATACCGTTTGAGGACATTATTCCACGCTCAGGATCGCACACTTCAGGTATTGCGACTCCTTCGCGGCGAGCAGCATGGGGTGATCGCGGGACTGGGTGCGCATCTCCAGGAGCCGCGCCTGCCTGCCCGCAGACCAGGCCGCGTCGATCAGCATCTCACGAAACAGCTCCTGGTCGATGTGGTGCGAGCAGGAGCAGGTGACGAGGAACCCGCCCGGTTCGAGCAGGCGCATGCCGCGCAGGTTGATCTCCTTGTATCCCTTCAGTGCCTCGCGCACCTTGGCGCGGCTTTTGACGAACGCCGGCGGGTCCAGAATGACGCACCCGAACCGCTCCTTCTGCTTCTCGAGCTCCCGCAGCTTCTCGAAAACGTCGCCAACCAAGAATTTCGCGGACAAGTTGTTCAGCTCCGCGTTCGACCGTGCAAGCGTCGCGGCCTTCTCCGACGAGTCGATACCGATGACCTCTGTCGCGCCGTACCGGGCGGCGGACAACGCCCACGCACCGACATAGCAGAAGCAGTCCAGCGTCCGCCGGCCGCGTACCAGGTCCTTGAGGGCTAGACGGTTCTCGCGCTGGTCGAAAAAGAATCCTGTCTTCTGGCCCTCGATCACGTTGGCCCGGTAGCGGATGCCCGATTCCTCGAACTCCACCATGCCCGATGTTTCTCCGAGAACGACCCGCGTTTCCCGTTCTAGTCCCTCGAGCTCCCTCGAGGCAGTGTCGTTCCTGAGCACGATGGTCTTCGGCCCATAGACATCGCGGAGAGCGGCAAGGACCAGGTCCAGCATGCCGTCGATCCCCGCGGTAAGCGATTGGACAACGAGCGTATCCGCGTACTTGTCCACGATGAGGCCGGGGAGCCCGTCGCCCTCGCTGAACACCGCGCGGAAGGACTCGCCGAAACCCAGGTCCTTCCGCAGGTCGCGTGCGCTGCCAATCCTCCTCGTGAAGAAAGCGGCGTCCATATCCTCCTGCTTCCTGGTCAGGATGCGTACCGCGATGAGAGAGCGGGGGTTCACGTATCCCCGCCCAAGGAAGTTCCCGGTAAAATCCCGGACCTCGACAGGCTCACCGGGCACAGCATCAGCGGGCAGGTCCTGGACCTCGTTGCTGAATACCCACGGATGGCCGCGCTGGACACGGCGTTCTTCTTTCTTCTTGAGCTTGATGATTCTCATGGAATGGAGAGGAAGGGGGAAACGTATTCAGGGCGCGGCAGCCGGAAACCGCAAGCAGTGCTTCGTTCTCCTGAATTCTGGTTGCTGGCTCCTGGCTCCTGCATCTTATAGCTTGTTCTCGATATGCGCTTCGCTCCGGAGGGACTGGAGAAAGGCGCGATACGTGTTCTCCATCTTCTGTTCGTAGAGCATTTTCTGGATCTCATCCTTCACCTTTTCGAACGGCTTGACCGGCGTGCGGACCTCCTCAACGCGTATGATATAAAAGCCGTCCGCTGCCTTCACCGGACCTGCGTACTGACCAGGTTTAAGGTCCTTCGCCGCATCCTCGATCTCCGGGATAAGGTGGCCCCGCTGCATGAACCCGAGGTCGCCGTCCTGCGCTGCCGTAGGGCTGCCTGAATTCTCCCGGATGAGGTGGATGAAGTTCTCGCCCTTCCCGATCCGCACCATGAGCGCCGTGGCCTTGTCCCGGGCCTCTTCGATCTGGTCGGACGACGCCTTCTCGGGTACAGTCACCACAAGAAGCCGGACCCTGATCTCGTCCGGAAGGGTGAACTGCCCCAGATTCCGGTCGTAATGCTCCCGGATCTCCTTCTCATCCACGGAGAGGCCGGTGCGGATAAACTTGTTGAAAAGGCGCGACATTGTCATCTGCTCCCGGAATTCCGATCGGTACTGTTCCAAGGTGAGGCCTTCCCGCGCCAGGGCCTCCTCGAACTGTTTGTTGTCCATGCTGTTCCGCTTCATGATGTCAGCGATCGCGTCGGCGAGCTCCCGGTCGGTGACCTCCATGCCGTTCCGTTTTGCAGCGACCATCTGGAGCTTCCGGTCGATCATGTCCTCGAGCGTGAGCCGTTGATCCGTGCCGGCGGGCCGCTTCAGCGACTCCCGCTGCAGGTCGCTCATGGTGATGACCTCATCATTCACCACGGCGACGACCCTATCTACAACCACGGGGCCGGGCGCCGCCGGTACGGAGCCGGCGGACACGCCGACAGCCATGGCTATGCTCATCAATAGCGAAAACCCTTTTATCATCCTATTCACTTCCGTCATCCTTTTCTGTTGCCTTTTGCCGGCATGGTGCTTAATATGGGACCCATGCTGCACCGGAACCTGTATGCTGCCGTCATTTCGCTCGTCCTGCTGGCTGCTTCCGCGCTGCCTGCGGCAGAGCAGGCAACCTCTGCGGATGAGATCACCATCGCCGCGGTCGGCGACATCATGCTCGGCCACCGGGCCGAGCCGTATCTCCTCAAGGAGGGTCCTGCCTATCCCTTCGTGAATGTCCTACCCGTGTTGCAGCAGGCCCACGTTGTCATCGGAAACCTGGAAAGCCCTGTCTCGACGCGCGGCACGGCCGTGGAAAACAAGACGTTCACGCTCCGCGTCAGGCCCGTTGCCGTGCAGGCGCTCAAGGCCGCGGGCATCCGCGTGGTGACGCTCGCCAACAACCACATCCTCGACTTCGGGCCGCAGGCGCTCCAGGATACCCTCATGCTCCTTAATGAGAACGGTATTCTCTATACCGGCGCGGGCATGGACCTCGATCACGCCCGTGAACCCGCGCTCCTCAAGGTCGGCGAGCGGACCATTGCGTTCCTGTCCTACTCGCTGACCTTTCCCTTGGAGTTCTACGCCTCCGCAGGAAGGCCCGGCACTGCGCCCGGATACAAGGAGTACGTGAAAAAGGATATCCAGAAGGTGAGGCCCTTGGCCGACTTGGTAGTGGTCTCGTTCCACTGGGGCGCCGAGCTCATGACCTCTGCCAAGGACTACCAGCAGGCGCTTGGCCGCCTTTCGATCGACTGGGGCGCCGATCTGGTCCTGGGCCACCACCCCCACATCCTGCAGGAACTGGAGGTCTACCACGGACGCCTCATCGCCTACAGCCTCGGCAACTTCGTCTTCGGTTCCGAGAGCGACAAGACGAATTCGAGCATCATACTCCTTTGCACATTCAAAGGAAATTCCCTCGTGCGGGTCGAGGCGGTGCCCCTGGACGTGAACAACTACCGCGTGGCCTACCAGCCCCGGCTCCTGGCGGGAAGCAAGGCGGATGGCGTTCTTGCGGAGATCAATACTGCTTCGGAACGGTTCAAGACACGGCTGACCGTAAGGGACGGCCGCGGGACCATCGACCTCACTGCTGCAGACCCTCGTAATTGACAATGAACTTCGTTCTCCCGCGCAGCTCCGTGAGCCACTGTTTGTACCGGACGTCCTGCTTCTGGCGCGAGAGCTTCTCGGCGATCTCTTTATATGCCTCCTCGAATGTCATCTTCCCGGCCTTCCGTTTTTCCTCGAGCTTGAAAATGTGATATCCATAGGGGCTCTTCACCACGCTGCTGATGCCCCCCCGGGGCAGCCCAAAGACGACATTGAATTCGCCCGGCATCTCGCCCATGGCGAAAAAACCCAGGTCCCCGCCCTCTTCGGCCTCGGGCGCTGTCGACTTCTTCCGCGCAAGCGCGGCGAAATCCGCCTTCTCGTTCTGGAGCTGGTCAAGGACCTTCTGGGCCTCCTCTTCAGTGGCAACGACGATCTGGCGAACACGGACCTGCTCGGGCCGCTGGAACTCCTGGGCGTTCTCCTGATAATACTGCCGGACCTCCGATGACGGCACGCGCAGCTTGCGGACCACGTCGTGCGCAATGAGCTTCTCGATCATCATGTCTTCCCAGAGATCTGACTTCCACTTCTCGAAGTCGATCCCCAGCCCGTCCAGCGTTTCTTTCATGTCCTTGCCCTGCTCGGTGCGCATGGCCTCGACGCGCGCGTTGATCTCGGGGAGGCTTACCTTGATGCGGCGTCGCTGCGCCTCGCGCAGCATCATCTTGCGCTCGATGAGCCGGTTCAGGAACTCCTCCTTCACCTGAAGCTCTGCTTCCTTCTCAGGCTTGATCCCCGCCCTCGCAAACCGCTCCTGGAACTCGCCCAAGGTGATGGGGTCTCCGTTCACCGTGGCAAGGACCTTCACCTCGGGGGCAATGGCAGCTGCGGAAGGGGGTCGCTTCGCCTCCTCCTTCTTCGAACAGCCGAAAAACAAAAGCCCCAGCAGGAGCACCGGGGCAGACACGATCGTGATTCGGGAATTCAGCATTACCTTCTTCTTCTCGCGACCATTACTTGGTCCCTTCGGCCTTCTTCTCCGTCTTTGCCTCTGGCAGGTTAAGCTGGAGCGTACCCGACTGCGCCGGCTTGGAAAGATCGCTTGCCAGGGTTTCCAGGGCCTTGTCGTCAACCGTGATCTTTGCCTTTTCCTTGAGCCCCTTGGAGAACTCCAAATAAGCTTCGCGCTGCTTCATCTGGAAAACATACCGTTTGAGCCCCTGCGCCTCCGCCTGCTTGAGCGTGATGTCCTTGCCGCCGGCTGCCTTTTTGATCTCCTCACGGTGGCTGTCGTAGTATGCCTTCACCTCGGCATCGGTGGGCTCTTTGATCTTGTCCATAAGCTCTTTTTTGAGCAGTGCGTTGAAGAGGTCGTTCTTCGTCGCGTCCTGGAGCCGCTGTTCCAACTCCTTCTTGCGCGCATCCTGCTTTTTCTTGAACTCTGCGTCCTTGTCGAGCCCCTGCCGTCGTGCCTCTTGAAGGACCAGTTCGATGCCGATCAGGTCATCGAGGAACTCTTTCCGCGCCTTGGGGTCTGTTGCCACGGCCTGTAGCATCTGGGGCTGCAGCTCGTCGAGCTGCTTCTTGAAGTCGGCCGACGTGATCTTGGCGTTGTTCACCTTGGCGATGACCGCGCTGTCGGTGCCCTTGGTGCAGCCGGCCAGCGAAAGGGCGATGATCGCCACTGCTGCCGCTGTCATTCTGCTCATCATGGAATCCTTCCTCCCCGAAATATTTGACGTCAATCGATAATTTATAACACACTACCTGAGGTCCTGCAAGCACTTTTTCACGGCATCTGACGCGGTCCGGAGCGACGGGTCCGGCAGCATGATCTGCAGCGCGTGCTCAGGGATGAGCTTGATCCTTCCCTTGTTCCGCTTGAGCATCGCCACGACCATGTCCGGCGCGACGGCCGCGTCCGCAGCGAAGCTGATGGTGACGGTGTTCGCGCCACCGTCGATGCGGCTTACGCGGGAGCGCTTCGCAACGATCCTGATCCCCATGATCTCGAGCAGGTTCGACGCCGGCTCGGGCAGCGGGCCGTAGCGGTCGCGAAGGTCCTCGGCGATCTGCCCCAGCGCCTCTTCGTCCTCGGCGCTCGAAAGCTCCTTGTAGGCGGCGAGCCGCAGGCTCGTGTCCTGGATATAGGACTCGGGCAGGAACGCCGACGCGCGCAGGTTGATCTGCGTGTCCGGTTCAGCCGCGATCTCCTCGCCCCGCAGCTCGGCAACGGCCTCCTCCATCATCTGTGTGTAGAGGTCGATGCCCACGGCGGCGATGTGGCCGGACTGCTGTTTGCCCAGGAGGTTCCCGGCGCCCCGCGTCTCCAGGTCCTGGGCCGCAATGCGGAACCCGGCGCCGAGCTCCGACAGCTCCTGGATGGCGCGGAGCCGGATGCGGGCAACACCGGACAATGCCTCCTCCGCGGGCGTCAGGAGATAGGCATAGGCCTTCTGCCGGCTCCGTCCGACGCGGCCCTTGATCTGGTACAGCTCGGCCAGGCCGAACCGGTCGGCGCGGTTGATGATGATGGTGTTCGCGTTCGGGATGTCGATGCCGGACTCGATGATCGTGGTCGTGACGAGCACGTTCAGGGCACCGGCGACGAACTGCGCCATCACCTCCTCGATCTCGCCTTCCTTCATCTGGCCGTGAGCCACGCCGATCTTCGCCTCGGGCACGAGGCCCTGGACATACGCGGCCATGCGTTCGATGCCGGCGACGCGGTTCTGGACGAAGAAGACCTGGCCTCCGCGCCCGAGCTCGTGGTGGATGGCCTCGCGGATCACGCGCTTCCCGAACCGCGCGAGCACGACCTGGATCGCCTGCCGGTCCAGGGGCGGCGTCTGGATGATCGAGAGGTCGCGGATGCCGGCAAGGGACATGTGCAGCGTGCGCGGGATGGGCGTCGCCGTGAGCGTCAGCACGTCCACGAGCTTCTTGAACTCCTTGATGCGCTCCTTGTGCTTCACGCCGAAACGGTGCTCCTCGTCGATGACCAGGAGGCCCAGGTTCCGGAATACGACATCCCGCTGCAGCAGCCGGTGCGTGCCGATCACGATGTCCACGGTGCCGTTCTTCATCCCCTTCAGCGTCTCCTTCTGCTGCGCCTTGGTCCGGAACCGGGACATCATCTCCACGCGGACGGAGAAGGCTGCGAGCCGCTCGTGAAAGGTACGGCTGTGCTGGTCCGCAAGCAGCGTCGTCGGCACGATCACCGCCACCTGGAAACCGTCCTCGACCGCCTTGAAGGCGGCCCGGAGCGCGACCTCGGTCTTGCCGAACCCCACGTCGCCGCAGACCAGCCGGTCCATGGGCCTTTCCTTCTGCATATCTTCGAGCACATCCTCGATGGCCTTCTGCTGATCCGGCGTTTCTTCATAGGGGAAGGCCGCTTCGAACTCGCGGTAGAGGTTGTCCGGCGGTGTGAGCGGCGTCCGGTGCATGGCTTCGCGGGCAGCATAGATCTTTACCAGTTCCTGCGCCATGGCGAGGATATCCTTCTTCACCCGCTCCTTGGTCCTGGCCCAAGTCGGCGCACCGAGGCGGTCCATCTTGGGCTGCGCCCCTTCGGCGCCGATGTACTTCTGGACCTTGTTGAGGCTGTAGAGCGGCACGTGCAGCTTCGCGTCAGGCTCATAGCGGAGCGTCAGGAAGTCCGTCTCGAACCCGTCCACGCTGATGTGCGAGAGCCCCTGGTACTCGCCGACGCCGTAATCCGTGTGGACCACGAAGTCGCCGGGCTTCAGCTCCTTGAAGGACGAGAGGAAGGGTGCCGTCTTTGTCCTCGCCAGCCGCGGGCGATGGACCTTGCTGCCGAAGATCTCCTCATCAGCGATCATGATGAGCGAAAGGTCCTGCCACGCGAAGCCGGCTGAGAGCCTGCCGGTCATTACCATGACAGGCCAGGGCCCGTCGCTCTCCAGATCGATCAAACTTCTACGGGTCATAGGTACGGTGAACTCGGTGAACATGCGCACGAGCCGCTCCGCAGCCTCGTCGGTGCCGCAGACGACCAGCACGCGGTTCAATACCCGGAGCTTCTTCAGCTTTTCCGCCAGGCCGCCAACCGTTCCCTCGGCGTTCTCCTGCATTGCCTGTCCGTGGCCCAGTGGGTGGGAGGGGCGGAGCCGGACGCCCAGCCAGGCAGCTGACTTGGTATCCATGCGAAGACCTTGCGTATCAGCACCGAGCAGACGAAGGTTTACGACCGGGAACTTCGACAGACCAGCCATGATGCCGCCGTGATCGTGATAGAGTTCCTCAGTTT
>JAAXXJ010000173.1 GCA_013334545.1 Nitrospirota bacterium
CGTAGGGCCGCTCCGGGGACATGCGGGGGTTGGATAAAGACCGATGCATCCGCCTTACCAGAGGCCCCTGCATCCCGTGAATCCAGAAATGAACACAATTCCATTATCTATTCGTATTCCTTCAAATAAAATCTTTGTTTCTTTTTAGTATCCGTCTTGACCCGTGGCAAAGTCCTTTTCGCAATGATCATCTTTTCCCAACAAGTATGAACATCCATCCCAAGAAATCCCTCGGCCAGAACTTTCTCACGGACCCTCACTATCTCCGGAGGATCGTTGACGCAGCACAGGTCGGTGCCGCGGACCAGGTGCTCGAGATCGGCCCGGGCCTGGGGCATCTCACGCGGGAGCTCGCTGCGCGGGCAGGCAGGCTCGTGGTCATCGAGCTGGACGAACGTCTCATTCCCCGGCTCCATGAGGAGTTCGGCCCGAAGCCGCATGTCGAGATCGTGCATGCTGACGCACTGACGTATGACTTCGGCTCGCTTACGGGAACATGGAAGGTCGTCGCGAACCTTCCTTACTATATTTCAACGCCCATCCTCCAGCGGTTGATCGGCCATCGCGACCGCTTCACCACGCTTACCCTCATGCTCCAGAAGGAGGTCGCAGAACGGATCGCGGCCTCACCCGGGGGAAAGGAATATGGGTTCCTGTCGGTGCTGGTCCAGTATTCGGCATCGCCCCATAGGGAGTTCATCGTGCCGGCGGGCGCCTTCTCACCCCGTCCGAAGGTTGATTCGGCCGTAGTAACGCTGACCATGCGCGAGCTCCGGGAGCATATTGCTGCGGACGAATCGTTCTTTTTACGGGTGATCAAGGCGGCATTCTCCCAGAGAAGAAAGACCCTGCGGAACTCCCTGTCACAGCTCGGCTGTCCCAAAGGGGTCATGGACGCAGTCAGGAGCGGGACCGGAATTGACCTGGGCCGCAGGGCTGAGACGTTGAGCGTTGCTGAGTTCGTGCTTCTTTCGGATTTTCTCGGGAGAGAACAGATTGAAAAATAAGCATAAATATGAACATTAAAAACTTGACAAGACTAAATTAATATGGTATATAGTGTTCAGTCCCTATCGGCATGAGGCACATCCCGATCTTGCGACGGATCGGGACACCGGCCTTAGGCCTCCCTCCAAAACCCCGGCAGATGATGTCCTGTTTGCCGGGGTCCTCCTTTTTAGGGTCCTCTTCTTAACAGAATACAATCGATGACACCGGTGGGCTTTTTTCCGGCAGGTGCCGTATTTTCATAGGGCCGCTGCTGGCACGCACGGGGAGGGTGAGCTTCATTTTGCCGTACCCATAAGCCCCGGGCAGCCCGGCTGCGACGACTGCGCGTATGCATGCCCTTCACCATACTGAACAAGCACAGACGCTTCTTAGCAGCGCGTCCGCAGGGAAAGCGCTGCCGGGCATTGCCAGACCACGACGGGAGCATGCACCATCGTCATGCATGCTTAGCACAGCGGAGCCACCGGGCTGCCCAAAATACGCGAACATCTGCGAAGTGTTTGATCCTTAATACCTTACAGGGATCGGTCTGCTCGCGGAGAGCGAGTGGGCAGTGAGATTATGAGGACAGCTCGATGATGGCAGCGGCAAGGAGGGGGAACATGATCTCGTGGTGGCCGGTGAGGGCAAAGCCTGTTCCTCCGCCGTGAGTCGGGCGGCGCACCACATTGGCGCTCGGGCGGTAGTGCTGAATGAAGTCCATGTTCACCGTGGTGAAGTGCTTGAGGGTGTGACCAAGGTTGCGGCCGAGGGTCACCGCTTTCAGGAAGATCTCGGGCAGGAGGACAGCCGAACCGAGGTTGATGTAGACGCCGCCCTCGAGGTCCGCGACAAGAGAGCAGAACTTCCGGAAGTCGCGGACTGCGGCTTCGCCGGTCGCCTTGCCGTCGAAAGAAGGGTGCATGTGGATGATGTCGGTCCCGATGGCCACGTGCACGGTCACCGGCATGCCGAGACGCGCTCCGGCTGCCAGAAGGCTCTTGTCCTTATAGGGGAAGTCGCCGGACAGGACCATCCTGCCCACTGCTTCGCCGATGCCCAGGCCCTGCTCTGCTCCGCTCCGGACCGCGTTGTTGATCATGCTGCCCGTCTCTTCAGCCATCCCGAAGGCCCCCGAGAGAATCTCCTTGTCTACGTCCTCCGAGGTCTGACCGATCAGCGCCAACTCGAAATCGTGGATGATCCCGGCGCCGTTCAGCGACAGGCTGGTGATGATGCCGCGCTCCATGAGGTCGATGATCACCGGGGTGAGCCCCACCTTGACGGGATGGGCGCCCATGCCGAGCATGACCGGACGCTTGTCCCTGCGGGCCTGCACCACAGCAGCGGCCACTTCGTGCAGGTGCTTTGCAGCGAGGATGTGCGGGAGCGAGGAGAAGAAGTCCTTGAAGGACCCGCCTTTCCGGTGCGGCGAGGCGAGCTCGCCGATGCGGACCTTGCTGGCGCGGTCTTTGAGGGAGTAGGTCTTGATCCGCGTGGGGTCGAAGGCGCTCATGGGATCACCGCTTCCCGCCGAAGAGCTCTTCATCCACCATCTGGCAGATGATATGGCCGAGGGTGATGTGGGCTTCCTGGATGTGGGGCGTGTGCTTGGACGGGACGATGAACGTGAAGTCGGCCATGTTCGCCATCTTGCCGCCGCTGCCGCCGGTCAGGACCACGGTCTTCATGCCGCCCTTCTTCGCCACCTCGAGCGCCTTGATGACGTTGGGCGAATTGCCGCTGGTGCTGAGGCCGATGACCACGTCCCCTTCATGCCCCAGGGCCCGGAGCTGCTTGGAGAATATCTGGTCGTAGCCGAAATCATTGCTGATGCTCGTGAGCACCGCGGGATCGGTGTTCAGCGCGATTGCCGGGAGCGGCGGGCGGTCAATGAGGAAGCGGTTCACGAACTCCGCGGCGATGTGGCACGCGTCGGTGGAGCTGCCGCCGTTCCCGAAGAGGAGTACTTTCTTTCCGTCGCGGAACGACTGGGCGATGAGGTGCACGACCTCGACGATCCGGTCCGCGTTCTCCTTGAAGAACGCCGTTTTTACCCGCGCGCCTTCCTCAACTATCTTGATGATCGCTTCCTTCATATGCTCTCGGAAAAATGATGGAGTATTATAAAATACAGCGGTGAAATGTCAAGGTAAAAGGGGGAAGCCGGAGCGCGCATGCATGACTCCCCGTCATCGCAGCCGGGCCACCCGGGGTCTTGGATAGACAGGTTCAAGAGCCTTGCTTATCACCCAACCCCGCACGTCCCTGGAGCGTCCCTATAAAATTTCTGGGCACATATCTCGGCCTAAGGAAGCGTACCGCAGGTGGAATCCAGGAGCGAGCGATTAGGATAAACATACATCCCCGAGGATCGAAGCTCCATGCATTTGGCTTCAGGGAGCTTAAACGTGCATGTCTGAGGCCGCAGGCCGAGTTTGCGCAGGCGAGTGGACGTGGCCTTAGAGGGGTCAGAAATATTATTGTCGCCCCCCTACATCACACTGCAGGGGGTCTCCGATCCTCAAGGAAGTTGCTATTCTAAACGCTCGATATGTGCTCGCTCCTGGATTAAGGACGCGAAAGGGCTGTGCAAAAAACAGAAAGGATAAACACGTAGGGAGAACTGCGTGAAGCAAAGGGATCAGGAACCTGCTTCGCGCATGATAGCGCCGGGGATCGCTGTGAGCGGAAGCACCTTGTCGACGGCCCCCAGGTCAATGGCCTTCTTCGGCATGCCGAAGACCACGCAGGAGTCCTCGTCCTGGGCGATGGTCGCGGCGCCTGCCTCCTTCATCTCGAGCATACCCTTTGCCCCGTCGTCGCCCATGCCGGTCATGATCACACCGACGGCGTTGGGCCCGGCATAACGCGCCGCGGACCGGAACAGGACGTCCACCGAGGGCCGGTGGCGGCTCACGAGCGGGCCGTCCTTGATCTCCACGTAGTAGCGGGATCCGCTGCGCTTGAGCAGGAGATGGCGGTTCCCGGGGGCGATGAGGGCGCGGCCCCGGATCACGGTGTCGTTGGTCTCAGCTTCCTTGACCGATAGGTGGCAGATGCTGTCCAGACGCTGGGCAAAGGCTTTGGTGAAATTCTCAGGCATGTGCTGGACGATGACGATACCGGGAGCGTCCAGCGGCAGCGCCGTCAGGAAATCCTTGAGCGCCTCGGTCCCGCCTGTCGATGCGCCGACCACGATGACCTTTTCCGTTGTCTTGAGCATCGCATCCCGGCCGATCCGTGCCTTGGCAAGGACCGCGTCGGCGGTGAGCTTCGGCGGGACCTCCCGGATCCGGGAAGGCAGGCGCCGTACCTGGGACGCGGCAGCAGCCTTGACCACGTCACAGATGCGGATCCGGGCCTCTTCGAGGAACTGCTTGGCGCCCAGCCGGGGCTTCAGGACGATCTCGACCGCGCCGTATTCCAGGGCGCGCAGCGCGGTATCAGAGCCGCTCTCGGCAAGGCTGGAGCAGATGACCACCGGGATGGGGTGCTGAGACATGACCTTCTGGAGGAAGGTGAGGCCGTCCATGCGCGGCATCTCGACGTCCAGCAGGATCACATCGGGCACCTCACGGCCAATGTGCTCGGCAGCGATGAGCGGATCCGACGCCTTCGCCATCACCTCGATCCCGGCGTCCGACGACAGGATGTCGGCCAGGGTCTGGCGCACGACCGCGGAGTCATCGACGATGAGGACCTTGATCTTATTACGCATGCATACCGCTTTCCGCACAAAGGATCACCGCTAGCGGGGACTACCCGATCTTCCGGTACACGGTGGAGGTGATGCGCCGGAGCGGCAGGTCAAAGCCGTGGACGCTCTCGGAGTGCCCCAGGAACAGATACCCGTCAGGCCTCAGAACGCGGCAAAAGCGGGAAATGAGCCGCTCCTGGGTGCTCCGGTCGAAGTAGATGATGACGTTCCGGCAGAAGATGACGTCCAGAGGCTCGGAGAAGGAAAAGCTCTCTTCCATGAGGTTCAGCCGCTTGAACTGTACTGCAGCCCGAAGCTCGGGAACGATGCGCACAAGGTTCCTTCCCCGGTCCCTGCTCCGGAGAAGGTATCTCTGCTTGAGCGCGTCAGGGACTGCCGCGATACGGTCTTCGTCGTAGATCCCGTCCCTGGCGCGGTCCAGGACCTTGGTGGATATGTCCGTTGCCATGATGGAGAACCGGAGCGTTGGGTGCTGGTGTGCAAATTCGGAAAGCACCATGGCAAGCGTATAGGGCTCCTCGCCCGTTGAACACCCGGCGCTCCAGAGGAAGAGCGGGCTGCCCCGCCGCTTCGACCCCTCCTGTTCAGAGAGGACCTCGGGGAGGATCGTCTTGGCAAGATACTGGAAGTGGATAGGTTCGCGAAAAAAGTCGGTCTTGTTCGTGGTCACCGCATCCAGCATATGGACCAGTTCGCCGCGTCCGCTTTCGCTGTGGATATACCGGTAGTACTCGCCGTAGGACGGGACCCCAAGGGCCCGGAGCCGCTTCTGGAGACGGGCCTCAAGCATGATCTTCTTGCTTGGCGGCATCTTGATGCCGCATTGGCCGATAATGAACTCGCTGAAACGTGCGAACTCGGCCTGCGTCATGGGTCTGGCAACCCCGGGGGAATAGGTTCGGTCGTTCATGCGTTCATCTGGCGGCTATGACCGCGTGTCGCCGCTGCCCTGCCGCGGACTGCCGGGCAGCGCACGCGTTCCGGTCCCGGCCGATAGCCGGTCCTTTTCCCGCTCGGCGACCCGAAAGAAGGCGATCGTGCTCTGCAGCTGATCGGCCTGCGACGCGAGCTCCTCTGCCGTGGACGCGACCTCCTCGGATGCTCCCGCATTCTGCTGCACCACCTGGTTCAGCTGCTGGATGGCATTGTTGATCTGCTCCGCCCCCGCTTTCTGCTCCCTGCTCGCTGCGCTGATCTCCTGCACGAGCTCCGCCGTCTTTTGGATATCCGGCACCAGGCGCGACAGCATGGCGCTGGCCTGCTCCGCCACGAGGGCGCCCACTGCGGACAGCTCGCCGATCTCCGCGGCCGCCGCCTGGCTCCGTTCCGCCAGCTTGCGCACCTCAGCCGCCACGACGGCGAATCCCCTGCCGTGCTCTCCTGCCCGCGCCGCTTCGATCGCCGCGTTCAGGGCCAGCAGGTTCGTTTGGCGGGCGATCTCCTCGATGATCGAGATCTTCTCGATGATGTTCTTCATCGCCGTCCCGGCCTCTGCCACGGCATTCCCGCTCTCCCGGGCGTCCGCCGCGGACTTGATCGCCATCTTTTCGGTCTGGGCAGCGTTGTCGGCGTTCTGCCTGATCGTGGCGTTCATTTCCTCGATGGATGCCGATGCCTCCTCGGTCGAGGCGGCCTGCTCCGCGGTGCCCTGGGACATTGCTCCGGCGCCGACCGAGAGCTGTTCGCTTCCCGAGGCGACGTTGTTCGCAGCCGTCCTCACGTCGGCGACCACGCCCCGGATGCG
>JAAXXJ010000486.1 GCA_013334545.1 Nitrospirota bacterium
GGATCAACCCCTACTATGCGAGCCTCGTGCGCAGGGCCGACACGAGTGCGGACAACAACACGTTGAAGGCACACCTCCAGGAGGCCCGCTGGTTCCTGAAGAGCCTGCAGAGCCGGAGTGAGACCCTGCTCCGGGTCGCTGCGACCATCGTCGAGCGGCAGCGCGGGTTCCTTGAGCACGGCGACGAGGGGATGAAGCCCATGGTCCTCCACGACGTCGCCGAGGTCCTCGGCATGCACGAGTCGACCATCTCCCGCGTCACCACGCGCAAGTACATGCACACGCCCCGGGGGATCTTCGAGCTGAAGTATTTCTTCAACAGCAGCATCAGCAAGACCAGCGGCGATGCCATCGCATCGAAGAGCGTCCAGGAGGAGATCCGGAAGATCATCAGCGGCGAGGACACCCGAAAGCCCCTGAGCGACAGTGAGATCGTCGACATCCTGAGCAAGCAGGGCATCTCCATTGCCAGGCGGACCGTTGCCAAGTACCGGGAGATGATGGGGATCCTCCCTTCGTCGAAGAGAAAGAAATTCATCCTGAAAGCAAAAAATTAAACCATTGACAATTTTCTGCATCTGGCTTAAGAGCAGAGCTTCTTTTTCAGACGCAACCGGCAGCCTTTCCCGCGGCGGCCATCGTGACTTGATGGACAGCCGCTGTGTGATTCACCGCGTGACAGAATCCCGCCGGTCGTCTTGCCCTTTCCGGGTGTCAATCTTGCAGAGACACCGTGACGAGGGTCTGGGGCAAACACAACCACTAGAAGGATGAGGAGGCAACGACGTATGCAGGTTTCCGTGACCTTTCGGAATACGGGGTCGGAAAGTTGGTTCAAGGATTATGCGACGGAGCGGCTGAGCAAACTCCAGAAATACATCGACAAGCCCGTGGAAGCCCACGTCGTGCTCTCCGTTGAGAAATTCAGGAATGTGGCCGAGATCAACATCATGGCAAAGGGCATCAACCTGGTCGGCAAGGAAGAGGCCAAGGACATGCAACTGGCCATCGACAACGTCATCGACAAGATCGAGCGCCAGATCAAGAAACACAAGGAAAAGAGCCGGGAACACAAGTCCAATACGAACCGGGCCGAGGAGATGGGCGGTCTTCGCGCGGCGCCGGCCGCCTTCGAAGAGGAGACGAAGTTGAGGATCGTCGAGACCCGAAGGGTTGTCCTGAAGCCCATGTCCCTGGAGGAGGCCATCCTCGAAATGGAGGCATCCCGGAACCGCTTCGTCATCTACCGCGATGCACACTCGGAAAACATCAGCGTCATCTACCGCCGGGATGACGGGAACTTCGCACTGCTAGAGGCCAACAGCTGAGCGGAGCGGAAGGACCTCCCATGCAGATCACCGACATGTTCAAAAAGGAATACATCATCGAGGCGCTGAAGGCGAAATCCAAGCGTACTGTTTTGGCGGAATTGTCGGAGATGTTCACCCGTGATCACGAGGGCATCCGGAGCGAGGCGATGGTCGATGTCCTGCTGGATCGTGAAAAGCTGGGCAGCACGGGAATCGGCGACGGCATTGCCATTCCGCACGGAAAACTCAAGGGCCTGGAGAGCCTGGTCATTTCCTTCGGGCGCAGCCGGGAGGGGATCGACTTCGAATCCATTGACGGAAAGCCCGTCCACATTTTTTTCCTCCTGATGGCGCCGGAGAGCTCGACGGGTCAGCACCTCAAGGCTCTGGCAAAGATTTCGCGCATGCTCAAGGACCCGGAATTCCGCAGCGACCTCATGTCGGCAAAGAACGCAGAGGAGATCTACCGGAAAATCGCCGATAAAGACGACTCCTATTAAAACCCGCGCGGCTCGGCGACACCCATCAACAGGTGTTGCGGCCGGCTATTCCTATCTTCCATTCTTTCAGCGCTTGCGCCTGTCCCGGGGTGCGGAATGCAGAACCTGAGAATCATCATCGTCACCGGCATGTCAGGCTCCGGCAAGAGCACGGCTCTTCGG
>JAAXXJ010000174.1 GCA_013334545.1 Nitrospirota bacterium
AGTCGGGCCGGGTCTCCGAGGCGATAGGCGCCCTTCGTGAAGCGGTACGAC
Organism: Nitrospirota bacterium; assembly: GCA_013334545.1. Lineage (GTDB taxonomy): Bacteria > Nitrospirota > UBA9217 > UBA9217 > UBA9217 > JAAXXJ01. Next base: position 52 of record JAAXXJ010000174.1, read on the forward strand.
TCACTCCCGATGACGCGACGGTCCGGTTCAATCTTGGCACCTTCTATGGGAAGGCGGGTCGTTCCGCCGAGGCGATCGAGGCATATCGAGAGGCGGTGCGGCTGAGGCCGGACTTCGCCGCGGCCTGGAACAACCTGGGCATTGCATATAGGAACGTGGGACGGATGCCTGAGGCAATCACCGCGTTCCGAAAGGCGGCGGAGCTACGGTCCGGCGATCCCGCGGCCTGGTACAACCTCGGCATTCTCTCCATCACTGCAGGGGACGTCGACGGCGCGATCGATGCCCTTCGCGAGGCGGCACGGCTCGGTCCCGACCACGCAGCCTCCTGGTACCAGCTGGGACTGGCCTACGCGCGACAGGGAAGGCGGCAGGAAGCGCTCGAAGCGCTTCAGACCTTGCGATTGCTCGATGCCGGCATGGCCCAGGACCTTCAGCGTCGCATAGGGCGAGGACCGTGATGTGCGCTCCCGGCAACCCCGCACGACATTCCTGCTGCGTAGCGCCGGCATTTTCACCCTCCCTGCATGCCGTCGGCCGAGCAATGGCCTCTCTTTCTGTTCTGGCATACCTGGCCTGTTCGTTGCGTCTCGTGGTGCAATTTAATTGAACACAATGGATAGATCCGGAAAAGTCAAATACGCCATTGCGGGTTTGGTTTCACTCATAACCTTTGCAGTATACCTTCGGGCCCTGCAAAACGATTTTGTCATACTTGATGATGATGCATATGTTTTCGAGAACCTGCACATTCGTTCCCTGGACCTGTCGTTCCTTCGCTGGGCATTTCTTGATTTTTATGCTTCCAACTGGCACCCGCTCACGTGGATATCCCATGCGGTGGATTACGCCATTTGGGGGCTGAATCCTTTTGGGCACCATCTCACCAGCATCATTCTCCACGGAATCAACACCCTCCTGGTGGTCCTGTTGATGATCAGGCTTCTGGAGGCTGGCCGGAGCTCACCAACCGGCGCTGGCCTGTCGGACCGTATGATGCTAGCCGCCGCTGGAACAACAGGTCTCCTTTTCGGCCTTCATCCGCTGCATGTGGAGTCGGTTGTATGGATTTCGGAAAGAAAAGACCTTCTCTGCGCCTTCTTCTTCCTGCTGAGCATCATGGAGTATACGAAATACGTCATGTGTCGGTGGTCGGCAGTTGCACAACAGAGGACAGACAGCAGACGGCAGAAGACGGAAGACAGTGCGAGAGACACGGCGGTCCAAAGGGGTTTTATTACCAACAAGCATTATCTCATGGCGCTTGGTCTGTTCATCCTTGCGCTTATGAGCAAGCCGATGGCGGTCACCCTTCCCGTCGTTCTCCTGATACTAGACTGGTTTCCTTTTCATCGGATAGTGTCCCTGAAGACATTGCGTTCAGCGCTTATCGAGAAATCGCCTTTCTTTGTTTTGAGCCTTATTTCCTCCCTACTGACCATACGTGCCCAACATGCAGGGGGAGCTTTGGTACCAATTATATTCGTGCCGTTATCTACACGAGTGCTGGTAGCCGTTCATTCCCTTCTTGCATATCTTTCAAAGATGGCCGTTCCTGTGAATCTAACGCCCTATTACCCACTCCCTGAACATGTTTCTCTTTTTTCTTCAGAATATTTCCTGGCAATAGTTATGGTGATCGGAATTTCCGTTGCCTGCATATTCATCGCGAAAACACGGCAGGCATGGTTGTCGGCCTGGTCCTACTATTTGATCACCCTGCTTCCCGTCATCGGGATCGTGCAGGTCGGCGGCCAGGCGATGGCGGACAGGTATACCTATCTGCCCAGTCTGGGACCCTTCGTGCTCGCAGGATATGCGGCGGCATGGATGTATAATTACCCGAGCACCTTCAGAAAAAAAGGGATTCTTCCCGTTAAAGCCGGAGGGATCGCGCTCAGCGTTGTCATGCTCGTACTGATGGCACAGGGAACGTACCAGCAGATCGGCGTATGGAAGAACAGTCTGGTCGTTCTGAACTACATCCTGGAAAAGGAGCCGCACCCCGGTCCTCATGTCTATCGGTACCGGGGCTTGGCGTTCGAAAAGGCGGGCGAGCGGGAAAACGCACTCCACGACTACGACCGAGCGATCGCCTTGGATCCGTCGTATGTAGACGCATATAACGATAGAGGACTTTTGCACTGGAAGAGCGGCCGAGGAGATAAGGCCATCGCTGATTTCAGGATATCCATTCTGTTGCGTCCGTCATCGAAGAGGCCCTATTTCCATCTGGGCGTCCTCTATACCGAGACCGCCCTGTTCGATCAGGCAATAGAAAATTTCAGCAACTCCATTGCGCTGGATCCGGCATTTGCCGATGCCTATGCCAACCGGGGCGTAGCGTATGCCCTGAGCGGTCGTCCTTCGGAGGCGTTGGCAGATTTCCAGAAGGCCCTCCAATTGAATGATCGACTAACCGATGTGTATGTTAACCGTGGAAAATTCTATCTCATAACGGGCCGGAAAGAGCTTGCTGTCGATGATTTTCAAAAGGCCTGTACTCTGGGAGATAACAGTGGCTGCAGCGCATTGAACGATCTAAGGAGGGATGATACAATCCCCCAGTAGTAAGGGACATCCCCGGGAAGCGCCGAACGCGTTTGGCCGCCGTGGGATGCCCCCATCTTCTCAATGCAGCAGGGGGATAGCTTCGGGCATAACGGCGAAACCGCAGCGAATGAACGTTCGGCGTGATAGCGAGGTCTGGGATGGGATATCCTTCCTCAAACCGCCAGGGTGAGCAAGGCAGTAACAGTAGCGCAGGGAGAGCGTCCCGGGTACCGGCCTGCGCTCCGATGCCTCGTGGTGCCGGTCCTCGCGAAATAGAAAAACCGGTCCACGGTCGCATTATCCAAGGCCTTCATTATTCGCAGGATCTTTCTATGTGCGTTCCTTCCCAAGTCGTTTTTCCGTCCCTGCAAACTCTCCGGCCTAGTGGTCTGTTCATCTGACCTTATCGGAATCGCTATTCAAGGCACGAGCTTGAACACAGCCGTCGCTGTACCCCAAAGCGCACGCATGCTGAAAATCTAAACGCGCCAATCCAGCGTGGCCCATCCTGAGGTTGAGTCTTCCGCGATTCATATAAATTGTCGGGTTGTTCCCATCCAGGGCAATCGCCCGGGAAAAATCTTCCCGAGCCCGTTCCATTTGGCCGGTCAGGAAAAAGGAGAGCCCCCGGTTATTATAGGATTCCGCATTCTGCGGATCGATCGCGATCGCCCTGCTGAAACGTTCTATCGCGTCACCATATGCGCCGACCTTGCCGAAGAGCACTCCGCGGCCGATGAGGGCATCTAAATACGTGGGCAGTAGATCAAGCGCTTTATCGTAATTTGCCGCGGCCTTATCAAGCTCGCCTGTATCGTCATAAATCCTGCCTTGCTCGTAATAGGCTTTCGCATCGGAAGGACTTAGCGCAATGACCCGGCTGAAATCAGCAATAGCCTCATCAAGTCGCCCTTCCTTTTGGAAAACCAGCGCGCGGTTATAATAAGCTACTGCCGGAGGCGATGGTGTCTTTGCAATAACGTAATTCCAAAGGCGACCGCTGTCTTGCCATATCCCGATCTGCTGAATGGTCAAATAGGAAAGCGAAACAACAACACAGACTGCAACGGCACCATGGATCATCCCGGCGGAGAGTCGTCGCTGCGTCAACGACGCTGTTTTATCTGAAACCCACACTGACCCGATACCCAGAGCAAGGAACGGCCCGAGACTTGGTAAATAGGTGTATCGGTCGGCCATGGATTGGCTCCCGACCTGTATAATGCCAAGGACGGGCAACAGACTTACGATATAATACATCCAGAGGGACATCCATAATGGTTGTTTTTGTTCAAGGACCAGACAGAAAATCGTTATTGCCGAAACAATTACGAGGGGTGCAAAATACTCCAACGAAAGAAACGATACGGCCCGCGGATAGGGATAAAAAGGAACCAGATGAAGAGGGAACACCATCTTCCAGAGATATAAAATGAGGGACTGCGCTGCTACAAGAATCCGAGTCAAGAATGGCGCGTACTCGAGCGTCCTCATGGCCCCTACGGTCTGTTGTGCACTTACCGCGAGAACCGAGGTAAAAAAACTCAGCGCGAAAAACGGAAGTTTTTCGATGCTGACGGCCAGTGCCGTCTTCATGGACCATATTCTCCGATACGGATACCAATCGAGCACCAACAACATAACGGGAAGGGTGACTGCCATCGGCTTGCTCATAAGCGCAAGGGCGAACAAACCAAGCGCACTGAAGTAATGCTTGTTGGTGACAATGGTCCCTTGACCTGCGGTATCTTTCGCGGTATCTTTCGCGCCGTCTTCCGTTCTCTGGTGTCTGCCGTCTGTCCTCTGTCTTGCGACTGCCGACCACCGACTCGTGATATATTTCGTGTACTCCATGATGCTGAGAAGAACGAACAGGGCGCAGAGAAGATCTTTTCTTTCCGAAATCCATACAACCGACTCCACATGCAACGGATGAAGGCCGAACAGGAGACCTGTTGTTCCAGCGGCGGCAAGCATCATACGGTCCGAAAGGCCAGAACCGGTTGGTGCGCTCCGCCCGGCCTCCAGAAGCCTGATCATCAACAGGACCACCAGGAGGGTGTTGATCCCGTGCAGAATGATGCTGGTGAGATGGTGCCCAAAAGGGTCCAGCCCCCAGATGGCAAAATCCACCGCATGGGATATCCAGGCCAGGGGACGCCAGTAGTCGACGGGATAATCAAGAAATGCCGAGGTGAATAAGCGCGCATCAAACGCACGGATGAACGTATTATCATAAACATTTTTGTCATCATCCCAGTTGACGAATTCGTTCCCGAGCGCCGGGATAAACACCAAACAGGCAAGGACCGCAATGAAGACGGCAAAGAGCGGCAACGTTTTCTGTTTTACGGTCATTCCTTGAAGCCCCTTTTCCTTCCCATCAGGGAAAATGTCCCGGAACAATTCGCTGATCATCGTCAACCGACAGGCCGGGAAACAAGTTCATCAAGCGGGAAAACCTTCCCAAGTGGGCCGCTGTGACCGGCACATCGACCCTGTATTTTTTTCATGACCAGCACGCCAAGCCGGATGATTTCACCGCTTGCTGTTGCGGAAATAATTGGGAGCGACCTGGAGCAGGCGTTGATAATAGGAGCGCGCGCGTTCGTGATCTCCCCGATCGTATTCGATCTTTGCAAGATGATACAGCGCTTCAGGATGGTTCGGTTTTATCTGCAGGGTTTTGATAAAATATTGCGCCGCGTCGTCCGTTCTGCCTTTTTCATAGAGATAGCGCCCCCATCTCCAATAGATATCGTACCTGTACGGATCGCCGCCCAGTGTCTGAAGCGTGTGTGAAAAAAGTGATTCACTGTTATTCCAAACGGCCACCTGCTTTACACTGAGCACTCCCCAAAAGCAAAGAATAACGACCATACATACGATAAGCAGCGTTCTGATCCCCTTCTTTTTGAAATACAGAAAAGCCATTGCAAGGAAAACAGACCAACAGATCGATGGCAGAAGTGAATATCTGTCAGCAGGATAATGGGGGTGTTCAAAAAAACCCATGACGGGGATCAATAAAATAATGTGAGATAGCAACAACGCAACACCGATTGGCCATTGTTTTCTCAATATAAATATGACAAGAGAAAAGATAAACAAACCAATCGCACTTAACAAAAAGGACGCAGAGAGCGGGTCAAATGAAACCAGGGTGGTGTAAACGGGGGCCAGATCTACCGGGTAGAACGGCCGATATATATAATACACGGTAATATAAACGGCCTGCATCAAACGGTCTGTTAGGCCGAACTCTGATATTGAGACAGGCGGTTGCCATACTCCTGCCGATTTGACACGCACAACAACCGATATTACCCCTATGAGAACGGCCGGAATTGCAAATACAATCTTTTCCAATAGAACTTTTTTTGCTGTTTGAGCTTTCCACCATCCGATGCTATTGCCAATCCTTTTAAAGAGAAATACGTCTAAAATAAAATAAATGGCAAAAAAAGTTATCCCGATCGAATAAGAAAACACGGAGATGGTATAGAAAACAAAAGCTGATGCCATCAGGAAAAGATATTTCCTTCTGTTGAATTCTGCATGAATGGCTTTCATGTAAAGCAACATTGAGAGAAGCAAAAAAAAGACCGCTTGACAATGAGTTCGCACCGTTGCCCATGCAACGGCTTCAACGCGCAAAGGGTGCAGAGCCCAGAAAAGGGTCGTGAGCAAGGATGCGATATTAATATATACAAGAAAATCGGGAGTGTTGTTGCGATTTGTTTCTGCGGATGTCAACAGAATATTCCTTATTATCAAGAACAAGAAACAGGAACTAAGCCCGTGCAAAAGCCAGTTTCCCAGATGGTAGCCAGATGGAT
>JAAXXJ010000487.1 GCA_013334545.1 Nitrospirota bacterium
CGAGAAGTTCGGTGACAAGGTGGACCTTGCCGAGGACCAGCTGATCGCTAAGCCCTCGGAAAGCACGGCCAAGATGATCTATGGTCTGAAGCGCGAGCTGCTGCTCCTGCATAGGGCCATCTGGCCTGTGCGCGAACTTGCAGGCGCCCTGACGCGGCGCGAGACCACGCTCATCAGGGACTCCACGGCGCCCTATCTGCGGGATGTCTACGACCACGTTGTGCAGGCCATCGACACGGTCGAGATCTTCCGCGAGATCCTGTCCGAGATGATCGGCATTTACCTTTCCAGCGTCAGCAACAAGCTGAACGCGATCATGAAGGTCCTGACCATCATCGCCACCATCTTCATGCCGCTCACCTTCATCGCCGGCGTGTATGGCATGAACTTCAAGCACATGCCCGAGTTGGAATGGAAGTACGGATACTACTTCATCTGGTCCATCATGGCCTCCATCGGCGTCGGCATGTACTTTTATTTCCGAAGGAAGAAGTGGATGTAAGAGAGGCGGTCAGGGGTCAGGGGCAAGGGGTACGCAGCGCGTTCTTTTTTTCTGGCCCCTGACCACTGTCACCCGCTTTTCTAATATCTCATCCTCACCCGGTACGTCACCTTCGTCTCCCCGTCCTTCTGCACCGGTACCTGGAACTCGGCGGTGAACGCTTCGCTCTTCGTGAACTCGTGGGTCGCCGAGAGCATCTTCCAGTCTCCGGGGATCGGCTCGACGACCTTCACCACCACGTCCTCTTTCTTGTGGTTCCGGAGGGAGATCTCAAAGGCCGCCTCGTACGTGTCATAGGCGATCTTCTTCCAGTCGGTCTGTTTCCGGGTGCCCACCACGTCAAAGGCATCGCCGAGCTTGATGCGCACCTTCTCGTCCTTCGGCGTGTGGTCGATCGAGTCCTCGCCCACGAACTGCAGGCTTCCGATGCTGTCCTGCTTGTAGACGCGCACCGTTCCCTTGGGCAGCGGGATGCCCAGGTGGTTCTTCTCGCGGTTCTCGATCTCCACGAACACGCCGACCTTCTGGTTCGACAGGGCCTCGCCGTACCGGCTTCGGTAATAGTAGCTCGCACCGCGGTACAGGAGCTCCTTCTTCACCGCGATGGTGTCCGCCTGGACCAGACTGATCTGCTTGGTCTGGTTGTCCTTCACCGTGGCCGGCCGCTGGAGCGTGTAGATGTGGTATTCGAAGAACGATTCCTCCTTGAACTGCGGCGCAGCCGCCTTTGCGGCCATCTCGGCGACCTTCAGCATTCCGCGTTTATATTCCACCTCGTCCTTCACCCGGTTCACGTCGCCAGCCACGAGCTTCAGCTTCGCGTTCCAATAGGTCGTTCCGCTCTTGTTATCGATGGTCACCCATCCGGAGAGGTCCGCTTTGTCGTCCTTGTCGTTCAGGGTGACGACATAGTCCGATTGCCAGTTGATGCCGTTCGTCAGGTACGACGCCTCGATCTTCTGACTGTTCAGAAGATTGTTCTCCGCAAGCCAGACAAGCGTTGGTTTTGCCATGAGGTCCTCGGGCACCCCGGGGAAGATGATGCGTCCGGGATGGCCGTAGGTGATCTCATCGCCGATCTTGAAGATCGGGCCGCCGTTGTTCGACAAGAGCGTCGCAGTCACGACCTCTTCCCGCTCCGTATAGGGATTCTTCGTGAAGAGCTTCACCTCCTTGCCCACATACTTTTCAAGGAGCTTCTGCGGGTTCAGGAGGTCGTACTCGTAGTTCTGCTCCAGCACGAGCAGACTGTCGGGATTGACCAGGGACTTGATGTGCACGCTCGCAGGAATGATCTGGGAGGCAACGCCCATGAACCGCAGCTCATTGACGCCCTTGGGCAGCTTGAGCTGCCGCTGATCCTTCACGAGGCCGAGGTTCGTGTTGTAGATGGTGAGGCTGACGGACTGCTGGTCATCGAGCGTACTGGTCATGACTGAAGGCTTGCCGGTCGGCTGCGCTGCGAAGG
>JAAXXJ010000488.1 GCA_013334545.1 Nitrospirota bacterium
GTCATGGACACAGCTTTCGCGAGAAGCAGTCCGGTGATCTTAAGAGATCGTGCCGGGCCTGTCAAGGAACGTCGCGCAACCAGGCTCTCGAGACTCTGGTCCGCTACGCATCACGGGAGATTGACGCTTCTCTACCTGTAAAGGTTTGATTCAGCAAGATCGTTTTGGAGGATGCCCCGCTTCAACCTGGAAAGAGAGGATACGGGAATCCATGCAAGCTCCGGCCGACAAGCGGTCTCACAATGGCGCAGTCGACAGGCTTCAAAATGTTACAATCCTGTCATACTCTTAAATAAACATACATAAATGTATATTTATTTCCGTCGCGTGATCGCAGGCAATAACATTATATTTAATGATATTGGTGTGTTATATTAATAATGTCCCCTGGCATTTTTATTGCTCAATCATTGTTAGACGGGGGCTCGTGCAGAGGAAAACGATGAGGAAACGATCCTGCACTACGTTTTCATGATCTTTCAGTGCAGGTTTGCGGTCGTCACACCGTCGCTCATCATCGGAACCTGTGCCGAGCGGATTAGAAATACTTCCGCATTCCTCGCCTTGGGATGGCTGAAAGACCTTGGCGCTTATAGAAAATGAATCAATATAAAGAGAAGGAGTGAATCATGGAGATAACAGCAGTTTTCGGTTCCAACGTATTCAGTGACAAGGTCATGAAAGAGCGTCTGCCCAAGGAAGCTTATAAGGCGCTGAGGGAATCCATAGAAAAAGACTTGCCGCTTCGGCCCGAAGTTGCAGAAGTCGTGGCAAATGCCATGAAGGATTGGGCTGTGGAAAAAGGGGCGACCCACTATACGCACTGGTTTCAGCCGCTCACCGGGATCACCGCCGAAAAACATGACTCGTTCATATCCCCGACCTCCGACGGCAGCGGATACCTGGAATTTTCCGGCAAGCAACTGATACAGGGCGAGCCCGATGCGTCATCGTTCCCGAGCGGCGGCCTGCGCAGCACCTTCGAAGCGAGAGGGTATACGGCCTGGGATTGCACCTCTCCCGCCTTCCTGAAAGAAGATGCAAGCGGCAACGTCACCCTGACGATTCCGACGGCCTTCTACTCTTATTACGGTGAAGCCCTCGACAAGAAGACGCCCCTGCTGCGGTCCATGAAAGCCGTCTCGAAGCAGGCCGTGCGCGTGCTGAAAGCCCTGGGCAACGTCACCTCGTCCCGGGTTTCGTCCACCGTGGGCCCCGAGCAGGAATACTTCCTTGTGGACAAGCAATTCTTCACGGAGCGGCTCGACCTGATGCTGACGGGGCGGACGATCTTCGGCGCCCCCGCCCCCAAGGGCCAGGAGCTGGAGGATCAGTATTTCGGCTTTATCAAGGACAGGGTCTCCGCGTACATGCAGGATCTGAACACGGAGCTCTGGAAAATGGGCATCACCTCCAAAACGCAGCACAACGAAGTCGCTCCTGCCCAGTACGAAATGGCCCCCCTCTACACGACGACGAACATCGCAACGGACCACAACCAGCTCGTCATGGAAACCATGCAGAAGGTCGCCCTGCGCCACGACCTGGTCTGCCTGCTCCACGAGAAGCCCTACGCGGGCATCAACGGCTCCGGCAAGCACAACAACTGGTCGCTGTCGACCGATGACGGGATCAACCTCCTCGATCCGGGGCACACGCCCGGCGAAAACGAGCAGTTCCTGCTGTTCCTGAGCGCGCTGATCAAGGCGGTCGACACCCATGCCGACATCCTGCGGGCCACATGCGCCTGTGCCGGCAACGACCATCGCCTCGGCGCCAATGAGGCGCCCCCGGCGATCGTTTCGATCTTCCTCGGCGACGAACTGACGGCGGTCCTGGAGAAGCTCTCAAAGGGCCAGCCCGTCACTTCGAAAGGCGCGCAGTACTTGAAGGTGGGCGTGGACACGCTGCCCGCAATTCCCAAGGACAACACGGACCGAAACAGGACCTCTCCTTTTGCCTTTACGGGA
>JAAXXJ010000489.1 GCA_013334545.1 Nitrospirota bacterium
AGCCCGCCGGTTCGGGGGACAGGGTAAATGCGGCGGTTGTGCACGGACAGTTCACGTTCTTATCCGGGGAGATCTGCACGCCGTGCGATAGGATTGTCATGAGCACATCCGGATCGGGCCAACCGGCACAAGGCCCCGGCGTATCAACCGCTGTCGATTGATACGAGCCCCTCTGGGGAACACGAATCTGACAGCATCTCATGATGCCCCCCTATAGCGCCGTCACTGGAAACAGTAACGGTGAGCATGCAGAAGTCAGCAGACGGCATAGTACCCGGAGTTCGCTCCAGGGAAGGCCAGAACGCGGAAAGGAGGAACGGCAGTCCATAAGCTCCAGACCGGTAATAAGTCCGTCAGGATGAGCCGCGTCCGGGCGCGTTGTGGAACATGACCCACCTCAAATGACCACAGTGGAAGCAGTCGTAAGCAGTGAGAACATGCAGCACGCATGGCAGCGGGTCAAGGCGAACAGGGGAGCAGCCGGCATCGACGACATGTCGATAACGGACTATCCCGACTTCGCCAGGACCAACTGGCCAAGAATCAAAGCCTCCTTGCTGGACGGGACGTATAAGCCCGCTCCGGTCAAGCGGGTCGAGATTCCCAAGGACAGCGGGGGCACCAGACCGCTCGGGATCCCCACGGTCTCCGATCGCGTGATCCAGCAAGCGATCACCCAGGTACTCGTCCCCGTCTTCGATCCTCAGTTCTCCGAATCGAGCTATGGATTCAGACCGGGCCGGTCGGCGCATCAGGCTGTAAAGAAGGTGCTTGAGCTGATCAACGAAGGATACCATTACGCCGTGGACATTGACCTTGCCAAGTTTTTCGACACGGTCGATCACGACGTGCTGATGCACAGAATCAGCCGCCGAATCACGGACAAAGGCATCCTCAAGCTGATCGGCAAATACCTTCGAGCCGGGGTGGTCGTAAACGGCAGACGGAACCAGACATCCAAAGGAGTTCCTCAGGGCGGGCCGTTATCACCGCTCCTGTCGAACGTCCTTTTGGACGACCTCGATAAGGAACTGGAGAAACGAGGACATCGGTTCTGCCGGTACGCCGACGATCTCATCATCCTGGTGAAATCGAAACGGGCCGGACAGCGCGTGATGGAAAGCGTCACCAAGTTCCTTGAAAAGAAACTCAAGGTACAGGTCAACCGGGACAAAAGCCAAGTGGTAAGGGCCGAAAGGAGCACCTTCCTCGGATTCACCTTCACCGGCAGGAGGCTGACGGTCTCGGAGAAATCCCTCACACGCTGCAAGAACGAGTTGCGCCGTCTTACCTGGCGCAGTTGGGGCGTTGCCATGGAGTACCGGTGCCGGAAAATCCACACGTATGTGCAAGGCTGGATGAACTATTTCGGCATCGGGATGAGATACAACACCGCCAACGAGTGGGACCAGTGGTTCCGCCGCCGTATTCGGATGTGCTACTGGAAACAGTGGCGCAAGACGAGGACGCGGGTCAGGGAACTGATGAAACTCGGCGTCGGTGAGCGGCACGCGGTCAAGGCCGGGATGAGCAGGAAAGCCTACTGGCACCTCGCAAAGACCGAAGCCTTGAACGTGGCATTGTCCAATCGCTATCTCAAAGAGCAAGGGCTCACATCGCTACGGACACTGTGGATCAAGATACACCACCCGGCCACGGCCCGGTGATTTCCGCGAACCGCCTGGTGCGGACCCGCATGCCAGGTGGTGTGGGGGCTGGGGGCTAAACACCCCCAGCTACCCGATTAAAAATGCTGTGTGGTAGATGTAATAAAAATAAAGCATCCGATCCTCATACATGCCCATATCAGTCTGATGTAAACGATAATGATGAGTTTGAGTGTACTTGCTGTCCAGAGTGTACACAGGAATGTGCTTATGATATTTAACGCCGCCGTGAGGAACGCGATTCTCAGCGTTTCTCTCGACGGCATGGTTATACTCTCTCAGATTTCCCTTCCGCAAATCAT
>JAAXXJ010000175.1 GCA_013334545.1 Nitrospirota bacterium
TCCAGCTCATCGACCAGATTGTCTGCGGTCTCGTTGCCGGTGAACGCGGTCGTGGGCACAATGCCCCAGGCAAGGCTTCCGCCGCGGCTGAAGAATTCCCTGATCTCCCCGGGATAGAGCAGGACCCTGTCCAGGTAGCTGGAGGCGTCGAAGCTGACGATGTCCACACCGGTCCGGAACAGGAGGGGCCAGTCAGCATTGCCGCAGCAATGGATGCCGGTGATGCCTCCCTCGTCATGGATCATGGCGATGATCTCGCGCAGTTTGTCCGCCACCATGACGGCTGAGAACGAGTACAGTCCAGAACTGAGCGCGTACATGGCCGGGTCGTCGATAAAGATGATGACCGGCAGGCCGAACTGCTTCAGGACCCTAACCTGCCAGGCGGCTTTCATCGCAAGCCCCTTGGTGATGGCGTCAAAGAGCATATCGTTGTAAGCGATGTCCTTGCCTGCTTGGTCCTTCACGGTTATGCCGAAGGTGAGGGGGCCCGTACAGTGGCCTTTGAGGAATCGGGCGCGGGGAGGCAGGCTATTCTTCTTGAGAACGCCGACAAAGGCGTAGAAGCCCGCAGTGTACTCTTCTGATATTCCAAAGTGGTCTACATCTTTTGCCAGGTATAGCTCGTAGAATCGCTCAAGGTCGGCCGCCAGGTCCTGTGACGTGTCGAACCATATCCGTTCATTTGTCCGGTCAACCATGACTGCCGGAAAACCTTCGCTGTACTGAGCGCAGAAGTGCTCCAGGAACGACCTCTGCGGGAGCTGCGGCCAGATCGGAGCTTCGGGGAGGTAGTGGAGGGCCAGTCATGTTGCCTTATCCGGATCAATGAGGGGGGGCTGCCGATGCCGGTTGCGATGCTGTTGAATGCAGGGGACACTGATAAGGTTCTCCTTGAAATGATGATTCATTATATAAGGACGGAGAACGAAAAGACAACGGCAATCGTTTCTTCAAGATCGATGGCCCTCCTCCCGTCGCTTAACCCAATCGGAGCCCCTGTTGATCGCCGGTGATCTTTTATGCCTTTTCATCCTGGCATATTGATTTCCCTGCGCAACGTACTTGAAATATTTGCTATGCTTTCTTTATCATGATGCACGCGATAAGATCAGCATATGAGGAGGAACGGCCATGAAAGCGATCAAAATATCGAACTATGGCGATGCAGGCGTCCTGCAGCTTACGGACAGGGAGCCGAAACCTGTTCCCGCGAAAGGCCAGATCCTCGTGAAGATCCATGCGGCAGGCGTGAATTTCGTTGATATTTACCAGCGGCGCGGGACCTATCCGGTACAGCTGCCCTTCATTCCCGGGCTGGAAGCGTCAGGCGTGGTGGAGGCGCTGGGGCCGGGAGCGAAAGGGTTCCGCGTCGGCGACCGGGTCGCATATACCGGACACCTCGGGAGCTACAGCGAGTACACGGCGATCGACGCAGACCGGCTGATCAGACTGCCGGAGGAGCTGTCCATTGAACAGGGGACGGCGTTCCCGCTGCAGGGAATGACGGCGCACTACCTTCTCCATGATTTCCGCAAGCTGAAAAAGGGGGACACGGTCCTGGTCCACGCTGCAGCAGGCGGAGTAGGGCTCCTTCTGGTGCAGTGGCTGAAGCATCTCGGCGCCCGGGTCATCGGAACGGTCTCCACGGAGGAGAAGGCCGTGACGGTGAAAAAGGCGGGCGCCAAACACGTGATCCTTTATACGCAGCAGGATTTTGTGAGCGAGGTGAAGCGTCTTACGGACGGCCGGGGCGCGGACCTCATCATCGACGGCGTGGGGAAGAGCACGTTCACCGGAGACCTGGAGGCAGCAGCGGTCCATGGCCATATTGTTCTCTTCGGCTCTGCCAGCGGTCCCGCGGATCCCTTTGTCCCGAACAAGCTCGGGGCGAGGTCCATCAGAATATCCGGCGGCAGTCTGGGAAACCATATTGCGACACGTGAGGACCTGGCCCGCCGCTCAAGGGCGGTCCTCGGCGCGATCAAGCAGCGGTGGTTGAGGCTGCGCATCGACCATGTCCTGCCGCTGGCCGAGGCCGGGAACGCGCACCGCATGCTTGAGGGCCGGCAGACCATGGGCAAGATCGTGCTGAAGGTGGTCGACTGAGTATTATGGCAAGGACCGGCTCCCTGCAGCAGGCTGCGGGAATGGGATCGCTCCGGGATTGAAGGTCCGCTACGATGCAGAGAATAGCACGGCCTCCTGCGTCCCGTGGCGGAGTTTTTCCTTTACTTGAATAAGGCATCCTGCTAGTATTCCCCCCATGAAATACGGTGCCAAGTCCATCAAGCAGGCAGCGCTGGAGATCTGGGACAATCCGAACCCGGACCGCGACTACACGATTGAGATATCCTATCCCGAGTTCACCTGCCTCTGCCCGCGGTCGGGCTATCCGGATTTCGCCACGATCAATATCACCTATGTGCCCAACAGGAAGATCGTCGAGTTGAAGGCGCTGAAGCTCTGGCTGAACGGGTTCCGCGACCAGAGCATCTCCCACGAGGCTGTGACCAACCTGATCTTTGACGCGCTGAAAAAGAGCCTCAAGCCTCGCTCCCTTGAAGTGACCGGCGACTTCAATGTGCGGGGCAATGTGAAGACCGTGATACGGGTCACGTTATAGTCCTCTCGTCCATGCCGCGCGTTCGTGCCGGCGCTGCTGCAAGGCGCAACCTTATGAAATCCCTTGACTAATCCCGGCCCCCGTGATATGAAGTTTACACTTCCGTTCGGAGGTCCTTCATGAGGTCCCGGTCAATCATCCACCTGTACGCGTTCGTCCTCATGCTCCTGCCAGCCGCAGCGCCGGCCGTGACCGCTCCGGAGTCGTTTGCACCGCTGGTGAAGGCGCACAAGGCGTCGGTGGTCAACATCTCCACTCGTCAGGTCATCAAAGTGAAGCAGCCGTCGCCCTTCGGTGACCCGCAGATGGACCAGTTCTTTTACCGGTTCTTCGGCGGCCAGCAGCCCCCGAGGGAGCAGGTGCGCCAGAGCCTGGGGTCCGGCTTCGTGATCAGCGCCGATGGGTACATCCTGACCAACAACCACGTCGTGGACCAGGCGTCGGACATCAGAGTGTCCTTTGATGACGGCCGTGTCCTCGAGGCGAAGCTCATCGGCAGGTCGCCGGAGATCGACATCGCCCTGATCAAGGTCGAGGCAACTGGACTGCAGGCCGTGACGCTCGGCAACTCGGACGCTCTGGAAGTGGGGGACTGGGTCATGGCCATCGGGAACCCCTTCGGCCTGTCCCAGACCGTGACCAAGGGCATCGTATCGGCGAAGGGCCGGGTCATCGGCGCGGGCCCCTATGACGACCTTATCCAGACCGACGCGGCCATCAACCCCGGGAACAGCGGCGGGCCATTGTTCAATACTTCGGGTCAGGTGGTGGGGATCAACACCATGATCCTGGCCAAGGGTCAGAACCTCGGCTTTGCCGTCCCGATGAACATGGTGAAGGACGTGCTTCCGTCACTCAAGGAAAAGGGCCGGCCCGACCTCGGGTGGCTGGGGGTTGATGCACAGGCTGTGACGCCGGAGATCGCTGAGGCCCTGGGCATGCCCGATCCCATCGGCGCAATCGTCAGGTCAGTCACCAAGGGCGGCCCGGCGGACAAGGCGGGGCTGCTCCGGGGGGACGTGATCATCGAACTTGACGGAAAAAAGATCCTGAGCCCCGCCGAACTTCCCCGGATGATCGCCTTCGGCCACATCGGCAAGACCGTGACGTTCAAGGTGAGCCGTCAGGGCAAGACCATCGAGATCAAGGTTGTGGTCGAAAAAAGACCGGAGAAGAGCTGAGTTCGGAGTCGAGAGTTCGTAGTGCAGAGGAGAGAAGGCACCGAACGAGGTGTGCCTGCATTCCATGCCGCGCTTCACACGCGACGCTCCTCACGTTTAAAAAAGGAGTATGGCTATGTTTGGTCTTGGATTGCCGGAACTGATCGTCATCTTCGTGATCGCCCTCGTGGTGTTCGGTCCGAAGAAGCTGCCCGAGCTGGGCAAGGCGCTGGGAAAGGGCCTCGCCGAGTTCAAGCGGGCGACCGAAGAGGTAAAGGAGACCATTGAGACCGAGGTGCGGGCAGCAGAGAGCACGATCGACGTCAAGAAGCTGAAAGAGGACATCGAAGGCAAAGAGGCCGCCCTGAAGGCCGCCGGGCCCCCCCCTGTCGCCGGCAGTGAGACGGGAGCGCAGGCTGAAAAGGAGAAGGGAACGGATGCCTACGGCAAATCCTGAAGAGAGCAAGATGTCCTTCTGGTCCCACCTCGATGAGCTCCGGAAGCGCATCGTCAACGTGGCCATTGCCGTTGGCATCGGATTCGTGCTCTGTTTCGCCTATTCCGAGGAGATCCTCGGCTTGCTGCTGCTGCCGATGAACGCCACCGTCGCGTTCTCCCTGCATTTCCCCTTCGTTGCCTTCACCCCGAACAAGACCGTGCAAACGCTGCACTTTACCGCGCTTACCGAGCCCTTCATGTCGCACCTGAAGATCGGGTTCATTGCGGGCATCATGTTGATGGTCCCGGTCCTCCTGCGCCAGGTCTGGCTGTTCATTGCACCAGGCCTGCTGCCGCGGGAGCGCAAGTACGCGGGGCAGTTCGTCTTCTTCGCAACGATCTTCTTTGCCGTCGGAGTCTTGTTCTGCTTCTTCATCCTGCTCCCCATCGCGGTGCCGTTCCTTATCTCCTACAAGGCCGAGCACCTGACGCCGATCATCAAGATCGGCGACTATATCGACTTCACCCTCAAGTTCATGCTCGCTACAGGCGCAGTGTTCGAACTGCCGCTCATCATGATCCTGCTCGGTCGCATGGGCATCATCAGCGTGGATTCGCTCACCAAGTTCCGCAAGTATGCCCTCCTCATCGCCTTCATCATCGGCGGCATCGTCACGCCGACGCCCGACGCGTTCAACATGACCATCATGTCCATTCCCATCTATCTCCTGTACGAGATCGGCATTCTCGGCGTACGCATCCTCGGCAGGAAGAAGGACCCCGATTCGACGTCGCTGACGGAGATCTAACACGTGCGGAATGCGGAATGCGGAGCGCGGAATCAAGACCGTTCTTCACCCGGCAGAGTCGCCCCGCCCATTTTTCGACCTGTCTATCTGTATGCATCCGTGGCGGAAAGAGTGAATTCATGAAGATCGTCTCCTTCGTCGCTGCAACGTCCAACAGCGGAAAGACAACCATCATTGAGAAGGTCGTGCGCATCCTGAAGGAACGGGGACTTCGTGTGGCAGTGATCAAACACGCGTCCGAGGGGTTCGAGCTCGACCGGCCCGGCAAGGATTCGTGGCGGTTCCGCGAAGCAGGAGCGGACGCCGTAGTGCTGGTGGGCCCGGACCGCCTGGCGCTCATGAGAACGATCGAGGAAGGACCTTCGATGAAGGACCTCGAAGTGCTCGCAGGGAATGCCGATATCGTGATCCGCGAGGGTTTCAAAAACGACGCGCTGAACAAGATCGAGGTCTTCCGCAGCGGCGTTTCAGGGCGGCAACCGCTTTGTGCGACCGACCGGTCGTTCCTCGCGCTCGTGAGCGACAGGTCCTTCGCTGTCGCGGTCCCGCGATTCGATTGGAATGACGCTGCGGCGGTAGCCGACTTTATTGCAACAAAATTATAATTGTCATATATTGTCTACCTGTGGTTGCCTTGCCGACATTCCTTTTTCGTTGACTCTTCATACTGGTTATTTTATATATCATACGATATAATCATAGCGGTACCAATCATCATCGCAAGGGAGGAAACGGCCGGCATGGCGGGAACGAGATCAAAGAAACTGTTCGAAGAAGCGAAGAAGCACATCCCCGGAGGCGTGAACAGCCCGGTTCGGGCGTTCCGTTCCGTCGGCGGCGACCCGATCTTCATCAAGCGGGCGAAAGGATCGAAGGTCTACGACGCCGACGGCAGGGCCTACATCGATTATGTCCTTTCCTGGGGCCCGGCGATCCTGGGCCACGCCCACCCGAGAGTGACCGCTGCGCTGAAGAAGGCCATCACGAACGGCACGAGCTTCGGCGCCCCCACGGAGCTTGAGGTCACGCTGGCGAAGATGGTGAAGAAAGCGGTCCCGTCCATCGAACTGGTGCGCATGGTGAGCTCGGGGACCGAGGCGACAATGAGCGCCATCCGGGCGGCCCGGGGATTCACGGGCCGTGACAAGATCCTCAAGTTCGACGGATGCTACCACGGTCACGGCGACAGCCTGCTCGTGAAGGCGGGAAGCGGCGTCGCGACCTTCGGCCTGCCGGACAGCCCCGGCGTTCCGGCGGACCTCGCGAAGCTCACGCTGACCGTGGCGTTCAACGACCTCGCCGCAGTACGGGACATCTGCAGCAGGGAAGGCGAGCGGATCGCCTGCATCATCGTGGAGCCTGTCGTCGGCAACATGGGATGCGTCCCGCCCCTGCC
>JAAXXJ010000176.1 GCA_013334545.1 Nitrospirota bacterium
CTCGCGAATCTTAAGGATAACTTCACCGACATGGGCATCGACCTCATGGACTTTCCCGTGGTCCTGCAGTACAACAAGCGCGACCTTCCGGATGTGATGACGCTGGAGGAGATGAACGTTACGTTGAATCCCGCCAATATGCCGTTCTACGAGGCGGTGGCCCCGAACGGCAACGGTGTGCTCAAGACCTTTGCGGCCATCTCCAAGCTGGTTCTCCAGGACATGCAGAAGAACCCCGAGCGCCACAATTTCTCCGCCGGGGACATTGTGGCAAAGACCGAGGAAGAGTCGCGCGAAGCCCCGCCGCCCACTGTCGTTCCCGAGCCGGAGCCGGCCCTTCCGGACGCGCCGTTGGGCGAGTCGAAACCCGCCATGGCGGCACTCGAAAAGACCGTTGAGAAAGGCATCAAGGTTGAGCTCGGCAAGCCCTTCCTGGAGAATGGTCAGATCATGCTCCCCTTCGAGCTGCTTTCAAGGAACGCCAGGGAGCAGTATCAGCTCCGGGTCTCCATCAACACCGACGCGCCCGCGGCCAAGCGGTTCAAAGTAATGGTCAAGGGATTCAAATAGGGATCGTCAGCACGCGGCTGTGAACCGCGGCATGAGGCGCCTATGTCCAAGGTTACGGCACTGGTCCCCGCGGCGGGAATGGGAAAACGGATGGGGAAGGCGGTGGCGAAGCAGTTCCTCCCCCTCGGCGGCAAGCCCATGCTCGCTCACACGCTTCTCGCCTTCCAACGCTCCCCTGAGATCGACGAGATCATCCCCATCCTTTCCGAAGAAGACATGGAGACCTGCCTCCGCGATGTGATCGAGGCGTTCCACCTCACCAAGGTGAAGACCCTGGTGGTGGGCGGCAAGGAGAGGCAGGACTCTGTCTACAACGGGATTGGGAAGCTCGAGAAGGATGCCGCGGTCATTCTGGTGCATGATGGGGTCAGACCGTTCGTTACCCACGAGATGATACGGGAGTGCGTCGAGTCTGCACGGAAGGGTGAATGCGTTGCCGTGGGCGTGCCGCTCAAGGACACGATCAAAGAAGTGGACAGCAAGGGGATCGTCCGCCAGACCCTGGAGCGAAGCAGGCTCTGGGCCATCCAGACACCTCAGGCGTTTCCCGTGAAGGTCCTCCGGAAAGCCTACGATGAATCGTACAAGAACAAGGTATACGGCACTGACGATGCGACCCTTGTCGAGCGTTCCGGCACCAAGGTGAGGGTGCTGATGGGGAGCTACGAGAACATCAAGATCACGACACCCGAGGACCTGATCCTTGCTGAGGAGATCCTGAAGAGAAGATGACAACGCGTATCGGGACCGGATACGATGTACACCGGCTCGTCGAGGGCAGGAAGCTCATCATCGGCGGGGTGGACATCCCCCATGAGAAGGGGCTGCTCGGCCATTCCGACGCGGATGTCCTGCTCCACGCTGTCTGTGATGCGATCCTCGGGGCCGCCGGGCTCGGCGATATCGGCAGGCATTTCCCCGATACGGACCGGCAGTATAAGGGCATTTCGAGCCTCAAGCTCCTTGGTGAGACTATCCGGCTCCTAGGGGAGAAGGGATTCCGGGTGAACAACATCGACGCAACGATCGTCGCCGAACTGCCGAAGATGGCGCCGCACATTGCAGCAATGACGGCCAATATAGCCGCAGCAGTCCAGGTCGATGCCTCGTCGGTGAACGTCAAGGCGACAACGACCGAGGGGCTGGGGTTCGCGGGCAGAGGCGAGGGCATAGCGGCCCATGCGGTCTGCACGATCATTCGGCGGTGAAGTCTCGTGACGAAGGAGAAGGGTATGAACGCTAATACGAAGATGGCCGGTCTGCTGCTCGTTGCATCATTGCTCTTCCTCGGCGCTGTTGCCCGGGCACAGGAGGGGAATGGAGGTCTCTTTACCTGGACGGACAAAGACGGGGTCGTCCATATGACGGACAGCCTGGATAAGGTGCCGAACGAATATCGTTCCGGGACCCAGCGGACCGGTAATGGAGCATCGGGCGGCAAGGCAGTGCCGGAAGCGCAAAGTCCAACAGCGCCTGCGACCTCGGACCAGGGCGGGGGCAATGATGCGGCGCTCAAGGCCCAGTGGCAGTCGCGGATGCTCGATGCCAAGCGCAGGCTGCAATTTGCCGAGAACAATTACCAGCAGCTCGAGAAACGCAAGAGCGAGCTTCAGGCCCAATGGGGCTCCTCAGGGTCGGCTTTGCCTCCCCAGGAAGTGCTGGACCAGATGAAACAGCTGGATGCTGACATGTCGCACGCAAAGGCGGAGATCGACAATGCCAGGGACCAGATCAATAATATCATTCCCGATGAGGCCCGGCGCGCCGGGATCCCTCCCGGATGGCTTCGCGAGGTGGAATAGGTCAGGGTGAAGGAACTGTCCCCTCCAGCGCTGCAATAGAAGAAACGTCATGACCGAGACACTTCGCAAGATACGGAACGACTTCAATGCTGCGATGTCGATGGACCCGGCCGCAACGAGCAAGATCGAGGTCGCGCTTACCTATGCGGGGTTCCACGCCCTGCTGTTCTACCGTTTGGCCCACTGGCTCGTCAGGCATCGCATTCCGTTCCTCCCCCGCGCCTTGTCCCAGTTCGCGAGGTTCCTCACCGGCATCGAGATCCATCCCGGCGCGATCATCGGGTCAGGTCTGTTCATCGACCACGGCATGGGGGTCGTCGTCGGCGAGACCACGGAGATCGGCAACAATGTTACGCTCTTCCAGGGGGTGACGCTGGGCGGGACGGGCAAGCAGCGGGGAAAGCGCCATCCCACCATCGGGAACCATGTGGTGGTAGGGGCGGGTGCCAAAGTGCTGGGGCCAATCATCGTCGGCGACTATGTCAAGATCGGCGCGAACTCGGTGGTGCTGCAGGATGTTCCCGACCATTCAACAGTCGTCGGCATTCCCGGAAGGATCGTGCGGATCAAGGACGAACGTGTCGCCGATGAAGCGCTCATGGACCATATCCATATACCGGACCCCATCGCGGACAAGCTTATCGAACTGCAAGTGCAGATCGATGCGCTGAAAAAGGAGATGGAAAAATCACGGGGGGCGTGACCGTCCGAGCGAACTGGCTATTAAGGGAAAATCCCCTGTTATCCGATCCGGATCTCGTTTGGTCCGTGTCAAATGCCGTTATGAGGTTCATCAGTCATTGCGTGACTTGCACGAGGATCACTCCTCCACGATCCGGTAGCTGTGCGTGATCGTGCCCGCCTTGGCGAGCGTCGCTCCGACGGAGCAGTACTTGTCCAGGGAAAGCGCAATGGCGCGCTCGACCGCTTCCTTCTGGATCTCTTTCCCCCGCACCACATATTCAATGTGCACGTCCTTATAGACATGGGGGTGTGAATCTGCCTTCACACCCTTCACGTTCATCTCAAGTCCTGTCACGTTCTGACGCTTCTTCCTCAGGATGGAAATGACGTCCATGCCGGAGCAGCCGCCGAAGCCGACCAGGAGCAGTTCCGTGGGCCTGAATCCCTTGTTCTGACCGCCTGAATCATTGTCGGCATCCATGATCAACCGGTGACCGGATGAGGATACCCCCTCGAACTGCATGCCTCCGGCGAGCGTTACCTTGGCCTCAAACATTGCTACCTCCTTAAGGGCTTGTGCGATCATCTCATGGGTCCATCCGCTGTTTCATAGAACTTTTGACACTATCATATTAATGTACGATAATGACCCAAGTTAGTGACGAAGTCATTGTACCATACAAATTATTGGCATAAAAACCAAATATATATATCTCTGAAAATTAAATCATTATATTACTATTTAAACAAATACCTAGATTCATTTTGCCGGCTGAACTTTGGTATTTATGCCATTTTTCGACAGATGCTCAGCAATATTTATTCAATATAATCTTCTGATTATTCAAAGGATATCGGAGAAGCGAACGAACAAAATGCTGGCAATTTACTTGCACCCGTATATCTTTATCGCTTGGATCATCCGTGAAAAAAACATGATGGTTCCGCTGTTCTCTGCTGATATCCTCATTTATAAAAAGATAAATTTTTCTTATTTGACAAACAACGCGGGTTCCTTAATACTGCACTACCCTGAAACCCGAAGACATTCTGTCTATTCGAAAGCGCCAACTTCACAGTCGTTCTTATTTTCTCTTTATCCCCGTTCTCAGCCAAGAGCGGGTCAGAATCTCAAGCTCACTCTTTGTCAGGAAAGGGGGGTCCGGCAACTCACTACAGTGAAATTGAACGAAGCAACATGACCCGTCATTCGTCATTTAGTGGCTCGTGACGATCGTGCGGTGGCAGGGTTCTGATGTGCGTCGCAGCTTCTGATACCAGCTAACAGAAAGAACAATTTCCTAAGGAGGGATCCACATGAGTAAAGATGTTAAAACACCCATGCTTGACGACCTGGAAAAGGGCGCGTGGCCGAGCTTTGTAAAAGAGATCAAGACGGCCGCAAAGAGGAGCAACACCGCGCAGGACCTGCTTGGTATCCTTGAAAGATCTTATCGGGACAAAGTGACCCACTGGAAGCACGGCGGTATCGTGGGCGTCCTCGGTTACGGCGGAGGCGTTATCGGCCGCTACTGCGACCTTCCCGAGGAATTTCCCGGCGTGGCCCACTTCCACACGGTCCGCATCAATCCTCCGTCCGGATTCTTCTACACCTCCAAGGCCCTGAAAGAGCTCTGCGATATCTGGGACAAATACGGCAGCGGCATGACGAACATGCACGGGTCCACGGGCGACATGATCTGGCTCGGAACACAGACCGACAAGCTGGAGCCGATCTTCGCCGAGATCACGGCAAAGGGCTGGGACCTCGGCGGCTCCGGTTCCTGCCTCCGCACCCCGAGCGCCTGCGTGGGCATGGCCCGTTGCGAGTATGCGAACATCGACACCATGAACATCTGCCACACCCTTACCCAGAAGTTCCAGGATGAGCTCCATCGTCCCGCCTTCCCCTACAAGTTCAAGATCAAGGTTTCCGGCTGCGCCAATGACTGCACCGCAGCGGTCGCCCGCGCCGACATGTCCATCATCGGCACCTGGAGGGATTCCATCCGCATCGACCAGGCGGAAGTGAAGAACTATGCTGCTAAGATGAACATCGCCGAAGAGATCGTCGGCATGTGCCCGACCCACTGCATGAGCTTTGATGGTGGCGCCTTGAAGATCAACGACAAGGACTGCAACCGCTGCATGCATTGCATCAACCAGATGCCGAAGGCGCTCCGTCCCGGCAAGGAGAAGGGCGCGACCATCATGCTCGGCGGCAAGGCCCCGATCGTGACCGGCGCACTCATGAGCTGGGTCATCGTTCCCTTCATGAAGCTCGAAGCGCCCTATGACAACCTGGAAGACCTCATCCGCAAGCTCTGGGAGTGGTGGGATGAGTCAGGTAAGAACCGCGAGCGCATCGGCGAGCTCGTCGACCGTATCGGTATGAGGTCCATGCTGGAATCCACCGGCCTCCCGCCGGTGCCGCAGATGGTGAAGGCGCCGCGGACCAACCCCTATGTGTTCTGGGCGCCGGGCGAAGTGAAGTAACGATCGACAATCGCGAATAATCCCAAGGAGGAAGACCTAGAATGGCTGACAAACCGAAAAGAATAACGGACATCGGTGCACCTGACTATCATAAATTCCTGCCTCCCGTGATCACAAAGAACTACGGGAAGTGGAAGTATCATGAACAGATGGGCAAGGGCGTGATGAAGCACGTCTCCGAGACCGGTGACGAGGTCTACACCGTGCGCATTGCAACGCCCCGACTCGTGAGCACGGACTACATCCGCGAGATGTGCGACATTTCCGAGAAGTTCAGCGGCGGTCACCTCCGCTGGACGACGCGCCACAATGTCGAGTTTTTCCCCGAGAAGGGCCAGGTCGACGGCCTCGTCGCCGACCTTAAGAAGCGCGGCCACCTCGTCGGCGGCATCGGCTACGGCATCAGCAACGTGGTGCACACCCAGGGGTGGATCCATTGTCATACGCCGGCAACCGACGCCTCGGGCGTGGTTAAGGCGGTCATGGATGAGCTGCATGAATATTTCACCACGAAGAGCCTGCCGGCACGCGTGCGCATCGCGCTTGCCTGCTGCCTGAACATGTGCGGTGCGGTGCACTGCTCCGACATCGCCATCCTCGGCATTCACCGCAAGCCGCCGAAGGTCAATGAGGCGACCCTCGCCAACCAGTGCGAGATCCCGACGACCATCGCCTCCTGCCCGACGGGCGCCATCGCCCCGAACCCGGCTACCAAGACCGTGAAGATCAAGGATGAGCGCTGCATGTACTGCGGCAACTGCTACACCATGTGCCCGTCGCTGCCGATTGCTGACGGCTCCGGCGACGGCATCGCCATCTAGGTGGGCGGCAAGGTGTCCAACGCACGCGGACCGGCCCGCATGTCCAAGCTGGT
>JAAXXJ010000490.1 GCA_013334545.1 Nitrospirota bacterium
GGCCACGATGGTCACCGCCGGCGTGTTCATGGTAGCCCGGTGCTCGCCGCTTTTTTCCCTGTCGCATACGGCAATGACCGTCGTCGCGGTCACGGGCGGCCTCACCGCATTCTTCGCCGCCACCATCGGCCTGGTCCAGAATGACATCAAGCGCGTGATCGCCTATTCCACGATCAGCCAGCTCGGGTACATGTTCATGGGGCTCGGGGTGGGCGCGTTCGCCGCGGGCATCTTCCATCTCACGACCCATGCCTTCTTCAAGGGTCTCCTGTTCCTCGCCTCGGGCAGTGTGATCCACGCCCTCTCGGGCGAGCAGGACATGCGCAAGATGGGGTCCCTCAAGTCGAAGATCAAGGTCACCTATGCGGTGTTCGTGATCGGTTCGCTCGCCCTTGCCGGCATATTTCCCTTCGCCGGCTTCTTCAGCAAGGACGAGATCCTCTGGAGCGTCTACGGTTCGAACTGGATGCTGTGGGTGGTCGGCGTCGTCGGCGCGCTGATGACGGCGTTCTACTCATTCCGGCTTATCTATCTCACGTTCTACGGAAAATCGCGCATGGACCATGATGTCGAGCATCATGTCCACGAATCACCGAAGATCATGACGGTGCCGCTCATGATCCTTGCGTTCTTCTCGATCACCATAGGCCTTATCGGCATCCCGGGTGCGCTCATCTCTCACGCAAACCTCTTCGGCGAGTTCCTGGCGCCGGTCTTTCCAGCGGCACATCACGGCGGTGCGGAGAGCAGGATGCTGGAGATCGGTCTGATGATCTTCTCCGTCATGGTTGCCTTGATCGGCATTCGGATAGCCTATACCCTGTATGTGAAGAAACCGGCCATCCCGGACCAGATCGCCGAAAAGTTCAAGGGTCTCTACAATCTGCTCCTGAACAAGTACAAGGTTGATGAGGCATATAACTATATCTTCGTCGACGGGCTGGTGCATAAGCTCGCCAAGTTCCTCCATACGGTAGGAGATGTAAAGATCATTGACGGCTTCATTAATGGCACCGCCGCCGCCATCGGCAGGACGAGCGAGCGGGGGAGGAAACTGCAGGCCGGCTTCGTACAGGAATATGCATTCACCATGGGGCTGGGCCTCGTGGTGCTCATGGGGCTGTACTACGTATTAAAATAAACTTCACCGTGCAAGGTTCATTGCTCAAAGTTCACGGTTTCCACGGAGTGTATCCATGATCGAACTCATGCCGAACCAGCTCGGGTATCCTCTCCTGAGCCTCCTTATCTTTGTTCCGGTCATCGGAGCGATCGTTCTGCTCGCGGTGCGTGACGCCCGGGCGGCCCGATGGATCGCGCTGCTGTTCTCGGTCGTGGAGCTCGGCCTCTGCGTGCCGCTTTTCGGGAACTTCAACAGCTCGGTGGCGAACATGCAGTTCGGCGAGTCCATGCCCTGGATCGCGGCCTGGAACATCCATTACAAGCTCGGCGTGGACGGGATCAGCATGCTGTTCGTGGGATTGTCCGCACTCCTCACGGTCATCTCCATCATGGTGTCATGGACCGCGGTGACGGACCGCGTGCGCGAGTTCATGATCGCCCTGCTGTTCCTCGAGGCGGCGATGATCGGGGTGTTTCTTGCCCTCGACCTTTTCCTCTTCTACATATTCTGGGAAGCCATGCTCATCCCCATGTACCTTCTCATCGGCGTATGGGGAGGGCCGAACCGGCTGTACGCGGCGGTCAAGTTCTTCCTGTATACCCTCGTGGGCAGCGTCCTGATGCTGGTCGCCATCCTGGCCGTTTATTTTGCGGCGGGAGGGACCTTTGATGTCCTCACGCTCATGAATTACAAGTTCGGCCGTGCTTTCCAGATGTGGGCCTTCGCGGCCTTCTTCGCCGCCTTTGCGGTGAAGGTGCCCATGTTCCCGTTCCATACATGGCTGCCCGACGCCCACGTGGAGGCGCCGACCGCGGGCAGCATCATCCTCGCCGGGATCCTCAT
>JAAXXJ010000491.1 GCA_013334545.1 Nitrospirota bacterium
TCCGTGGCAAAATAGCATTTCCATGATCCAACTTCTCGAACTCTCCAAGAACTTCGGCAGCCTCGCTGCGGTAAGATCCGTCTCATTCTCCGTCGGCAAGGGCGAGGTCTTCGGCCTGCTCGGCCCGAACGGCGCGGGCAAGACCACGACCATCCGCATGTTGACGACGCTCACGCAGCCGTCATCGGGCACGGCGCTGGTCGCGGGGCATGACATCCTTGCCGACCCCCTCGCCGTCAAGCGGTCCATCGGCGTCATCCCCCAGCTCTTGAACCTCGACATCGACCTGACGCTCGCCGAGAACCTCGAGTACCACGGCCGGCTGCACCGCATGGAGCGGCTGGACCGCGCCAGCCGCACGGACGAGCTGCTCAAGTTCGTCGGGCTCTGGGAAAAGCGGGACACGCCGGTGGAGCACCTCTCGGGCGGCATGCGGCGGAGGCTGCTGATCGCCCGCGGGCTCATGCACCGGCCGCAGGTCGTGTTCATGGACGAACCCACGGTGGGGCTCGACCCCCAGGCGCGGCACCTCATCTGGGAGTTGATCGAAGACCTGAAGCAGAGCGGCATCACCATCCTGCTCACCACGCACTACATCGAGGAGGCCGACCGGCTCTGCGGCCGCGTGGCCATCATGCAGCAGGGCAAGGTCGTGACCCTCGGCGCGCCGGCGGACCTGAAGGCGCTCGTGGGACGGTACGTGGCGGAATGCCATGGACGCCACGACCTGCGGCGGCAGTTCCGGTGGACGCGGGACGAGGCGCTCGATGCGGGCAAGGGGATGGGCTGCAATGTGACGGTCCGCGAAGTGACGCTCGAGGATGTGTTCATCGAGTTGACAGGGGAGAGGATAGAAGCGTGAAACAATTGCGGATTGCGGAATGCGGAGTCCTGCAAGGGAATAAGCAGGACCCTTGAACCGCCAAGTCGCAAAGAGCGCGAAGAACTTCTTTTGGATTTTTGTATTACCCTGGTTCGAGCCGTCCTCGCGTCCGTCGCGTCTTCGCGGTAAGGCGGTCTTGATCTTATCTGTGTCCATCTGTGTTCATCTGTGGTTGCATACGGTCATACTATGAACTTTTATCCGATTTTCTGGAAAGACATGCTGCTCATCACCAAGAAGCCCGGGAAATTCCTTGCGGCCAGCATGGTCACCCCGCTCCTCTATCTCGTCACCTTCGGCTGGGGGCTCGGCCGGGGCATGAGCATCGGCGGCGGGACCTACCTCGATTTCATGATGCCCGGACTCCTTGCGCTCTCGGCCATGAACAACAGCTTCGGCCCGGTCTCAACCTCGGTGAACGTGAGCAAGCTCTACACTAAGACCATCGAGGAGGTGCTGGTCTCTCCTGTTGGGCCGTGGTCCATCGCCCTCGGCAGGGCGCTCACGGGCACGGTGCGCGGACTGTTCTCTGCATCGCTCCTGCTGATCGTGGGACTGGTCTCCGGGGTCCATGTTGACCTGTCGCCCTTCTTCTTTCTTGTTCTTGCGCTCACGGCCTTCTGCTTCTCCTCGGCCGCCGTCGCCGCCGCCATGGTCGCGAAATCGCACGAGGACATGTCGAACTTCAACAGCTTCGTCATCATCCCCATGTCCTTCCTCTCCGGGACCTTCTTTGCTCCGGACAAGCTGCCCGAGCCCTTCCAGAGCATGATCCTGGTCTATCCGCTCACCCACGCGAGCCTCGTCCTCCGCACACTTTCCGCCGGTAGGGTGCCCGAAGCCGGATCAACCCTCATCCTCGCGGCGTACTCGGCGCTCTTCTTCTACCTCGCCGGCAGGATGGTGAAGAGGGTGGTGTAGGGATTATTTGAGATCTTCTTAGTGAAATGTTGATGCGGTATTGAAGTGTATGGGTAACAACTTCTTCCTGTAGTTGATATAGTTTCCATTCATCGCAATATTCAATGTTTCATTCAGTATTTCATAATCCCCTCACTACCAGTCTTCTATCATTTTTCTAAA